>JBOFLR010000208.1:0-2143 GCA_051657965.1 Dermatophilaceae bacterium | reverse complement strand
CGCCATCTGCCACGCGCCGGTGCCCACCACCGCCACGACGCGGTCGCCGACGGCGATGCCGATCGCCACACCGACGGTCACCTCGACGATGCGGCGTGGTCGCTGGCCGTAGGTGAGTCCGAGACAGAGGATCGCCGTGACCGGGGCGAAGAACGGGAGGTCGTGGCCGAGCAGGCTGCCCGCGACGAACCAGGCGAGAAGCACCCCGACGCCGATCTGCAGCAGGTGCACCCACCGGTCGGCAAGCCGGCGCAGACCTCGTCGACCCGCCGCGCTCGCCCGGGCGGAGACGGTCGTCATCCGCTGGTCCCGATCACGAGGTCCGCGGCGGCGCGGGCGTCGAACCGGGCCAGGAGCGCCGACTCCTGGGCGGCCCAGCGCTCCCAGTGCGGCGCATAGGTCTCGCCGTCCCGGGCCAGCGCGCGGTCCTTCCGTTCGGCGTCCGGTGCGTCGAGCCACACGCGTACTTGAGCCAGCTCGGCCGCCCTCCCGTGCAGCGCACCGACCCCTTCCACGACGACCACCTCGGACTCGGGGAGCGGCCGCACCGGGCCCGGGCGCCCCCGGACCCAGCTCCACGTCGGCACCGAGGCCCGCTCGCCGCGCCACAGCGGCTCGAGTACGTGGGTCAGCAGCAGCTCGACCCCGGCGGCGAGCCCGTCCCAACCCGGGTAGAGCGCGTCCATCCGCACGACCCGGGCGGAGAGGCGGCGGGCGACCGCCGTGGCGAGCGAGGACTTGCCCGAACCGCTGCGTCCGTCGACCGCGACGACGAGCACCCCACTCGGGCCGGGCCGCGCGGCCTTGGCGGCGCGCACCACAGCGTCCACGTGTCGCGGGTCGGCCCGACCGGCGCGCGCATGTCTCACGACGCCGATGCTATGCACGTCGAGGTTGTGAGTTGCCCGTCGGTGGACCAGTCCACCGTGCCGCACCGCTCATGCACGAAGGGTGCGTCGATTTGCGGAGGGACGCGTCGACCGTGCACCGGAGGGACGCGTCGACCCTGCACCGGAGGGACGCGTCGACCGTGCACCGGCGGGTGGGTGCCGCCCGATGCCGGTCGGTCCTCGACATCGACGACCGTTGTCCGCGACGGCTCCGCCGGCACCTCCCTCTGTCATCGACACCGACATCCGACCCGACCTTGCCACCATCCGCTGCCGCACGGCTGATACGGCGAAGAGGACGACCACCATGCCCTGGTGCAAAAGACGGTTCGCGTCCTCGATGCGCTCCTGTGACGCCGGCTACGACGCGGAAACCGGGGCGAGCACGACGACTTCGGCGTCGTAGCCGGCGTCATCACGTCACGAGGCCCCGGACGGAGAGACTGTCGCGACACGCCCACATCAGTCGACGTAGGTGACGTCGATCGGGCCCTCGAACTTGACGAAGGCGATGCAGTACTCAGTGAGGCACTGGTCGGAGTGGACCTGCCCACCAGGCTGGAACCAGTAACTGCCACGGCCGAGAGGCCGTACTGCAGCCTCGCTCTGTCTCTCACCCCAGTGCTTCATGGTGCCGTCGATCAGGGCGAGGTGGTAGTCGGCAGTGTGCGTGTGGAACTTGCCGCCGTACCCTTTCGGGAACCGGAACAAAGCCGCGGACGGACCTGTCTGGGTGTTGCCCCAGAGAACGGAGACCTGTGGCCCGCCGGGCTGGTCAGGATTGAGCGGAGCGAACTCGGCGCTGCTGACGTCGTATGGGGTGACGACCATCTCGTTGTCGGTGCTCGACGAGGGCGGTGGTGAAGCGGTGCTGGAGGTCGTGGCACCGGCGGTACCGGCCCGCCCGGGACCTGGTCGGCACGTGGCCAGTGCGGCGGTCGCGGTCAGCGCGGCGATCACGGCAGCGGCGCTCACCGCTCTCGTCGTGGTGGTCGTGGGCATAGCTGGTCCTCGCTTTTCGGTCGGTGGGTGTGTCCACACCAGGGCTCAGGCCGGGTCGCGGAGCTGGGTGAGGAGGGCGTGGTTGTCCTCGAGGTGCCAGGACCGCTGGAACCGGCCGCCGACGATCTGGTGGAAGTCGAACGCGGCGAACTCGACACGGCGTCCGGTGGGTGCGATGCCGAGGAAGTCCCCGGAGTGGGTGCCGCGTGCGGTGGAGCGCACCGCCACCCGGTCCCCGGAGGCGACGACGT
>JBOFLR010000207.1:0-5025 GCA_051657965.1 Dermatophilaceae bacterium | reverse complement strand
AGCGGGTCTATGTCACCTCGGCGACCATCCGTGTCGTCACGCCTCACGAGAGGTCCGCCGAGCCCGTTCACGACTTGGATCCGCGGCTCGAGTCCGGGAAACTCGCAGACGATCTTCGTCCTCACCCAGGAGCTACATGACGCTCGCGCTGTTGCTCCGGCGGCGCATCGAGCCGGACCTGATGTTGGATCGCGAACCACCACCCGCCGCATGCCACGAGAATCAGCCCGGTCGCGCCGAATACCCACGAGCCGCCGAGGACGTCCATGAGCGTCGCCGCCGCAACGATCGCGAGAGCGTTGACTACGCGTTCCACGGTGTCGATGACGGCGAACCACGACCCGATCTGGCCGCGGGGAGCATTGAGCTGGACGAGCAGGGTCATCGACTTCAACTGCAGCACGCTGCCGACCCCGAGGACTGTCGCACCGACCCCACCGACATAGACGTTTCCGGCGCTCATCGCGAGGACGATCGTCCCGGCCCCGCAACCGACCGCGCCGATGCCGAAGAGCCGTGACAGTCCGGACTTCGTTCCTCGGGCGATCACGACGGAGGCGAGCAGCGAGCCGAGTGCGAGGCAACCAAGGAGCAGACCGGCAGTTGTGGGCGCCAGGTCGAAGTCGCTACGGAAGAGCGAGTAGAGCAGGAGTAGTGCTGTCGACAGAGCCATCGTCGCGATGACGTCGACGACGAGGAATCGCCGCCACGCGCTGGAGGCGCGGATGTCGGCAGCTACCCGTCGCAGTGTCGGTCGCGGAGGTGGCTCGCCGGTCGCTGGTGGTGACGTGGTCGGGTTCGTGGTGGCAGAACGCCTGCCGACATCGACGAGAAAGCCGATCAGCAGCGCATACCCGGTCACGTACAGGGCAGCGACGACGAACAGCGCCTGAAAGCCCGGGGCCTGGACGATGATCAGGCCGGCGATGACCGGCGAGGCGATGGAGGACACCGACCTCACGGAGGAGTCCAAACCCGAGAACCGGATCAGGCCCTGCTCGTCGGCGCCGAACGCCTCCGGCAGAGCTGCCGAGTGCGAGATACCGACCAACTGGTTCAGGTAGTCGACGAGCGCAGCGGACAGGACGATGAAGACGACGCTGGTGACACCGAGCACGACGTTGGTGAGACCTGCTGCAGCCAAGGCGATGGCAGCTGCACCGGAGAAGATGACCATCGCTCGTAGGGGCCCCCAGGCATCGACTCGCGAACCGAGGGTGGCACTGGCGATCGCCTCGGTCAGGTAGCCGGCGAAGTAGATCCAGCCCACTGTGGTGACCTCGTCGGACACGGTCAGCGCAGTGTCGGCGAAGGCCATGTCGTAGGTGGATTCACCGATAGTCGCGACGACTCCGGCGATGACGAAGACCGCAAGCCAGACCGCCCGCGACCGAGCCGACCTACTCATCGACCGCGAGGAGTCGCTCGACATCCGCAGACACCCGAGGGCCAGGCTGTGCGAAGCGATGCTCTGCGATCTCGCCGACGCGGACGGGGAGAAAGGCGGGCAGATCCTGACCAGCCGGCTGGTCGTGCAGCTCGTACTCCAGCCGGTAGTAGAACGAGGCCGGACAGTGCAGGCGCCAGAGCACGCCGGGTGCGATCCTGAGGCACAGCCGCGGGTCGGCGGGCAGGTGCACCTGCGACCGCTCGCCGAAGGAAGCGGAGTCGACACACCGATCGACCAGGTCGACCAGGACTGGCTTCGCTGGAGTGGTCAGAGTCGAGAGCTGCATCGTGATGTACGGGTGGGCCGAGTAGTACTCCGGCCATCCTTCGCTGGCTTCCGCGCACAACGTCTGGGCGACCCCGCTCGGCACATGGCTCGCGACAGTAACCGACTCGCGCCGAACCTGCTGATAGGAGCCGTGCTGGATCAGCGCCGAGTCGATGCCGGTGCTCACGACGGTCGCCTCGTCCCCGAAGTCGTGGCGATCAGCGACCATAAGCTCCGTGTCGGCGCCCTGAACGTCCACCCGAACACGAGCGGCACCTCGGGAGACGCCACCTCGCCAAGCATCGGAGACCATTCGCGAGATGAAGAACTGAGCTTCTGTCGGAAGCAGCGTATCGTTCGGCCGTACACGCGGCCGGCTGGCTTCCATCTCCGCCACCGGCATCGCGATGTCGTCATTCATCGCGTTCCAGCCCGAGTTCGCGACCGAGGGCGCCAAGATCGAGTAGTCGTTGCGGGTCGCTACGTTCTCGAGGCCGGTGAACCAGTGTGCATATCCAGGCGGAATCTCCAAGATCTGCGAACCATCGGTGGGTACGTTGACGACAAGCTTGCGGTCGACCTCGTCGGAGTCCACCCGACAGTCGTACATGTGCACACTGACAGGTTCATTGGAGGTAGTCGAGAAGAACGACAAGCGGTCGAACTGTCCACGATGAACTCCATAGTCATCGTACTCGAACGTCGGGCCATGAGTGACGTAATGATGGGGGTTGCGGTTCCGGGAAGTGACGACGCGACGGGCGCTAGGAGTACCTGATCGCAGATCGTAGCGTTGCGTACGCGAGATGACGATGCGCGGCTTGGGTAGTTTCACGGGGTCCTCCTGATAAGTGATGCTCGGGGGCGGACCAATCGCCCGCCCCCGAGCACCTCCATGTGGCGCTACGTCAGAGCCTGCTCACACTAACGCCGGCGGGGAGCATCGCCTCGACCTCGGAGAGATCTGAAAAGGTGCGGCTGGTGAGCTGCTCCTCGACCGAGGACGAGACCACACTCCGCTGGATCTTCGACAGGAGGGTGTTGAAGGTCTCCGGCTTGTCGAAGTACGGATCGAGCGCGCCCTTGAGCTGCGAAAGCGCCTCGACATCGTTCGGATCGGAGTGCTCGATCAGTCGGTCGAGCTCGTCAGCCCATGACTTGGTGTCTTCGTGCGTAACTGTCATCGTGCTTTTCCTTTCAGACGGGAATCATCTCGGATTCTTTCCGGGCCAGGAGGTTGGTGACGCTCCCGGGCATGTATACCCACCCATTTCTGGGTGGGCTCGACTCGGCAGACGCTGGCGGCTGCTCGACGCTCGAGAGGACATCGGGTGTGAGTTCCGCGTCCGCATCTGGCACGAGTCGCAGCTGTTCCGAGCGCACGAGCGCGATGCCGGTCCCGCGGTACCGATACCAGGTTCGCGGAGGGACGTTGACGTGGATGGTGGGATCCGTCGCCGGCACGGTCGTGACGACGCCACCAGCGGTCATCTCGACGCTCAGGTCGCCGTTGCCGCCTAGCCAGGTGATCTTGCGGTGGGACCGCGGGTGCATGGTCCACGACTCGTCTGCGGCGGACATGTCAAGCCGGAGAAAGTCGGACGTGCAGCTGTCGGTGCTCGGGACGATGGTGAACGACTCGGGACCAGTAAGGGCGTAGCGATTCTCGTCGACGTGCTCCACATCCAGGTGACGCTCACCGTCTTCGGATGCCCATGACGGGCGGACGAGAACGTACCGATCTCCATCGGTGAACCTGAGATGGTAGCGGGCTGCGTAAGCCGCATGCGTGGTGGTGTTGACGCGCTGAGACATACGCGAGACCAGCATGCTCGCCTCATGCGGAATCGGGTCGTCGCAGACCTGGACGACAGGATGCGACCGTGCGGTTCTGGCGAAGGACACCAGATCGTTGTCGAGGTGCCAATCCGGGCTGTCACCGGAGAACCAGACCGGTTCGTCCCTCGTGACGACGCCGTCGAGTCCGTCGAGAGTGTGAGCCACTCCTCTGGGAATGACGATCATCCGTGCCGGACTGACCCTCATTGTCACGCGAACCTCTGTGCCGAGAGTCGGCGATGCTGCGCGGCAGTCGATCAGCGAGACGACGACCACCTGGTCGACACCCAGGAACGTGAGGCGGTCGTCCTGTCCGATGTGGATACCGAACGTTGAATAGGCAAAGTTCGACTCGTGGGTGACGTAGTCGGTGACTCCGGAGCCATGCGAGATCTTCACGATCTCGATCGGCGCCCCTTGGAACGTGCCCCGCTGGAAGTGGGTCGGCACGACCGCGGCACCATCGATGACAAGCGCGCGGTCATTCACCTCGTCGTCAAGGATTATCTCCGCGACGCCATCAAGACGTTGACTATCGAACATGATTCTCCCCGTGTGGTCATGGTCGACTTGTGAATAAGTCGACGGCATGCGATCTGTGTGGTCACGCACATCGACGGCGCGACCAGAAGCATGACTGACCCCTGCGGACGAGAGTCGGCGTACCGACTCTGTCCAGTACTCGAACGCCTTACGGAATCCTCATCACCTTCGGTGAGCCCCTCATCGGCGTGATCTCCACAATTACACATGTCGATGCCCTCGGCAACCGATAGATGCAAGCTTTTTTTGACCGGCTTGCACGACGCCGTCATCGGCACGCTGTCGCCGCGGCGCAGGGGCGCTACCCGTCGTCATCGGCGCACGGCGTCCGCCGTCGTCGCAGCGGCTACCCGGGGCTGCCCCACCACACGCGGTGGGCAGCGGGGTCGACGAGGCCCGGCGATCGAGACGCTCGCCTACGCCGTCGGGAGTGGGAGGTCCTGGTGACGGCCTGGGAGTTCGCGGCCCGAACCCCCGACGAACAGCGGCATCAGGCCCGGAACCTCCTCGGCCTGGACCGGTCGTCCGACGACCAGGGCACGGAACATCAGGAGAGCCGGCGCGACGTCGGCGCGGTCGTCGAGATCGGGAACGTCGCCCACCAGGCGCCGGAGGCGCTCGCGATGAGCGGCGCGCAACGGAGCGACCACGGCGCCGCGCACCGCGTCGGCGAGCTCGGCGTCATCCTGCATCTCGGTCAGCAGGCCGGACAGCAACCGGGCCAGTGGGCCGTTCAGGCCGCCCGCCAGCTGCTGCAGACCATGCCGGACGTCGGCCGTCGGGTCGTCGGTGACCGGCACCTCGGCATCGGGAGCGATGGTCGTGAGCGAGGCCAGCACCAGGGCGCGCTTGGTGGGCCACCGGCGGTAGAGGGCACCCAGCCCACACCCTGCGGCCCGGGCGACGTCGTCGACCCGGAGCCGGCC
>JBOFLR010000206.1:0-1768 GCA_051657965.1 Dermatophilaceae bacterium | reverse complement strand
CGACGCCGACCCGACCGCGCGCGAGGCGATCGAGCTGATCCAGCGGCTGCAGGACATCGCCGGGCAGATGACGACCGGTCTCGACGCGCCGGCCGGCGCGTCGTTCGCGCTCGACCTGCTCGGGTCCGAGGTCACCTCGACCCGCAGCGCCGTGCTCGTGGCCGAGGACGCCGAGCGGCTGGTGCCGGTGGCGCTGCGCGGCGCGACCCGGGCGCCGTGGCACATGGCCGAGCACGTCTCGGCGCTGCTGCGCACCAACCCCGCGGGCTGGGAGCCCACCGAGGTGCGCTTCGTCGACGAGCTGGGGCGCCGCCGGGCCCTGGTGGTGCCGTTCGCGTACGGCGACGGCCCGACCACGGTCGTCGTGGTCGAGCGGGCCGACGACAAGCCGTTCGGCGAGAGCGAGCGGCGCCGGGTGCGGGAGGTGACCCAGCGGGTGGCACCCACGGTGCAGGCCGGGCTGCTGTTCGGTCAGCTCAAGCAGTACGCGAGCCTGGAGGAGCGCAACCGCATCGCGCGCGACATCCACGACGGCATCGCCCAGGAGCTCGCGGCGTTCGGGTACCAGCTCGACGCGCTGCGGGCCCAGGCCGGGCCGACGGGCGCCCCGGTGCGCGACGGCCTCGACCGGCTGCGGGAGCGGCTCGGCGAGGCGATGGCCGACCTGCGCCTGCACATCACCGATTTGCGGGTGGCCGAGCGGCCCGGTACCGGGCTCGGCGCGGTGCTCGGTGGTGCGGTGCAGAGCTTCGGCAGCGTCACCGGGGTGCGCACGACGGTGACGGTGAGCGAGGCCCGGCGCCGTCACGACCCCCGGGTCGAGATCCTCATCCACCGCCTGGTCATGGACGTGCTCGCCGACGCGCAGGCCTCCGGCGCCCGCAACGCCTGGGTCAGCCTGTCGACGTCGGTGGCCGGCCCGGCCTGCGTCGACGTGTCGCACGACGGCGACCCGACCAAGGCCCGGAAGCTGTTCCGCAACACCTCGCTCGGAGATCTCGACGGAGCACTATTCGTGAGTACCGAGCCGAACGGCCGAACCACGGTTAACCTGACCGTCGAGGAGCCCACCACCGTGGGCGCGAACCGTGAGGCGCCCTAGCGGCGCGTCCGAGTGCATGTCAGGAGGGACCGTGACGATCAGCGTGGCGCTCATCGATGACCACGCCGTCGTCCGCGAGGCAGTCGCAGGGATGCTGGCGGGATACGACGACATCGCCGTCGTGGGGCAGGCGGGGTCGCTCGCCGACGGACGTACCCTGCTCGAGCGGCTCTTCGAGGCTCCTCCCCCGGGCCGGATGGTGGCCGTCGTCGACGTCACCATGCCCGACGGCAGCGGTCTGGCCCTGGTGCGTGCCGCCCGGCAGCGCTCCTCCGAGATCGGGCTCGTCGTGCTCACCATGCTCGGCGACGACAGCACCCTGCTCGAGGCGCTCGACGCCGGCGCGTCGGCCCTGGTGCGCAAGAGCGCACCCTCGGACCAGGTGATCTCGGCGGTGCGGCGGGCGGCCGACTTCCCGCTGGAGTTCACCGGCAGCGGTCTGGCGGAGGCGATGCGCCGTCGCCAGGAGGCTCCGGTGGCGACCCTGACGGCCCGGGAGATGGAGGTGCTCGGGCTGCTCGTCGAGGGCTCCTCGGTGGCCCAGGTCGGCAAGTCGCTCTACATGAGCCCGTCGACGGTGAAGACGCACATCGGCAAGATCTACGAGAAGCTCGGCGCCCACAACCGGGCGAGCGCGGTCATCGCCGCGGTGCGCCTCGGCCTGGT
>JBOFLR010000205.1:0-1714 GCA_051657965.1 Dermatophilaceae bacterium | reverse complement strand
TGACGCGCGGATACCGGGTGACGTGGCGGTGACGGGCGAGGAGCCGGCGGGGGGCGGGGCGCCTGCTTCGGCCGAGGCGTTGTTGGCCGAGGTGCTGCCGGTGCTCGGTCTGACGGCGGACGACGCCGCCAGGGCCCTGCGGGTCGGGCCAGGCGACTTCCTGCCCTCGGCGCTCCCCGTCGGTGCGCTCGCCGTGGGTGCGGTCGCGGCGGCCGGGCTGGCCGGGTGTGCGCTCGGCGGGGGGCACCGGGTGCGGGTCGACCCGCGGCAGGTGGCGGTGTCGTTCCGTGCCGATCAGCTGCAGACCGTCGACGGCTCGCGGACACCGGGTTTCGCGCCGCTGTCCGGCCTGTTCCGGGCATCGGACGGCTGGGTGCGCACACACGCCAACTACCCGCACCACCGGGATCGGCTGCTCCGGGCGCTGGGGCTGGAGCAGACAGCGGGGCCGGGGGAGCTCGTGGCGGCGGTGGGCCGGTCCCGGGCGCAGGAGGTCGAGGACGCCGTCGTCGCTCACGACGGCATCGCCGTGCGGGTGCGCACCTGGGACGAGTGGCGCTCCGGCGCTCAGGCCGCCGCGGTCGACCGGCACGAGCTGCTCCGCGTCTCGACCGCCGACGGTGTCCGGCCGGGTGATCTCGTCGGTGCCGCGGCTGTCGGCTCCGGCGACCCCGATGGCGCCGTAGGTCGGCGTCGAGGTCACCGCGCTCGCGCCGGCCGTGGATCGGCGCTCGGGCGATCGCGCGTGCTCGACCTCACCCGCGTCATCGCCGGGCCAGTGGCCACGCGGACCCTCGCGCTGCTCGGCTGCGACGTGCTCCGTGTCGACAGCCCACGCCTGCCCGAGCTCGAGCCGCAGCACCTCGACACCGACTCCGGCAAGAGGTCGACGCTGCTCGACCTCGACGACCGGCACGACCTCGTGCGCCTGCACGAGCTGCTGGCCGAGGCCGACGTGCTCGTCACGGGCTACCGGCCCGGGGCTCTCGCGGCGTACGGGCTCGATGCCGCGACCGTCGCCGAACGGCATCCGCAGGTCGTGCACGCCAGCCTGTCGGCGTGGACGACGAGCGGGCCGTGGGGCGGCCGGCGTGGCTTCGACTCGATCGTCCAGGCGGCCAGCGGTATCGCGCTGCTCGAGTCGGCGGACGACGGTACGCCCGGCGCGCTGCCGGCCCAAGCGCTCGACCACGCCACCGGCTACCTGCTGGCAGCCGGGGTGCTCGGGGCGCTGCGGGCGCGGACGGTGTCGGGCGGCGCCTGGTCGGTGTCCGCCCACCTGGCCCGCACCGCCCACTGGCTACTGCGGGCGGAGCGCCGCACGAGCCCGGCACCGGCCGAGCACCTGGCTGACGTCGCCCCGTGGATGGTGGAGACCGCCACGTCATCCGGCGTGGTGCGCCAACCACGGCCGGCGCTCCAGATCGACGACGGGCCAACCGAGTTCGCCTGGGTCGGTCGGCCGTGGGGCGCCGACGCGCCGGCCTGGGACGACTGACCGGGCGCGCCGGCGTGCACGTGCGTGGCTACCCGCGCGCGGCGACCTCCGGAGTGAGGGTGGGCTTGGCCTCGAGCCCGGTGAGCCCGTTCCAGGCGAGGTTGACGACGTGTGCGGCCACCTCGTGCTTCTTGAACTTGCGGTTGTCGAGCCACCACTGGCCGGTGAGCGCGATCATCCCGACGAGCATCTGTGCATACATCGGGGCGGCCTTGG
>JBOFLR010000204.1:0-2054 GCA_051657965.1 Dermatophilaceae bacterium | reverse complement strand
CGTCCTCGAGCACCATCACCCGGCGGGTGCCGGCAAGTACCTGGTCGAGGGCCGGCAGCGGCGGGCGGCGCATCGAGGCCAGCGCACCGCGGTGGAGGTGGAAGCCGGTGAGCTGCTCGATGACGTCGTGCTCGCCCACATAGACCGGCACACCGTCATCCGCGGCCTGGTCGACGACGTCGGCGAGGTCGGCGAGCCAGCGCTGCGCCATGAGGAACGACCGCGGCCGGTGCCCCGCCGCGAGGGCTCGGCGGATCACCTTCTCGGACTCGGCGATGTAGAGCCCCCCGGCCGGTTCGAGCCGCCGGCGCAGGGTCACGTCGGTGAGGCCGACGTAGTCGGCGAGTCGTGGGTCGTCGGCCGAGGTGACCTGCCGCACCGTCATCCGCGGACCACCAGGTTGGCCACGGCCACGACCCCCACGACGACGATGGTGGCCCGCAGCACGCGCGGCGAGAGCCGGCGGCCCACGGTGGACCCCACCACCCCGCCGACCGTGGAGCCGATGGCGATGAGCGTGGCGGCACCCCAGTCGACGAGATCCCAGACGACGACGACGAAGACCACAGCGGCTACGGCGTTCACGACGGTGGCGAGCACGTTCTTGTACGCGTTGAGCCGCTGCAGCGGCGCCGTCGACAGCACGCCGAGGACGCCGACGAGGATGACGCCCTGCGCGGCTCCGAAGTACCCGCCGTAGACGCCCACAACGAGGGTGCCCGCCTGCATCGCGGCACGTCGACCAGTGTCGGCCGCGGGTCGGCTGCGCTGCTCGCGGCGCCGTGCGGCCCAGGCGCCGACCCGCGGGCCGGCGACCACCAGCACCACACCGACGGTGATGAGCACCGGGACCACCGTGGCGAAGACCGCCGGGTCCAGCACGAGCAGCAGTCCGGCGCCCACGGCGCCGCCGACGAACGACATCGGCACGAGCCGCACCAGGTCGCCGCGAGCACCGGCGAGCTCGCGGCGGTAGCCGACCGCGCCGGTCACCGAGCCAGGGACCAGGCCGATGGTGTTGGAGATGTTCGCCGTCACCGGGGAGAACCCGAGCAGCAGCAGCGTCGGGAAGGTGATCAGGGTCCCGGAGCCGACCACGGTGTTGATCGTGCCGGCCCCGACCCCGGCCAGCACCACCAGCAACGCCTCGGCCAGGGACACCGCACCACCCTAGTGACGCGACCTCGTCGGACCGCAGGGGCGGCTCACGAGGGCGGAGCGGGCGGTGGCTCCGGCGCGGGGGGTGCAGGTGGCTGCGGCGCAACCGGTGGCTGGGGTGCAACCGGCGCGGGACGGGGCGGTACGGCATCCGCCGGTCGGGCGATCGGCGGCTGCACCCGAGACGCCGGGTAGGCGTGCTCCTCAGCCTCCTGGCTCGCCAGGGCGGCCTGGCCACGAGCGGTGGCGAGGGCCTGCGCGGGATCCTCGAGCTGGGTGTCCTCGAAGGCGTCGGCACGCGAGGCGGACTCGTCGGGGTCGACCCAGTCCTCACCGTCGTCGTCGAAGCCGCCGCCACCGTCGCCACGGCCGAGCATCCCGCCGATGCCCTTGAGCGCGTCGGTGAGCTCGCTCGGGATGATCCACATCTTGTTCGAGTCGCCGCGCGCGATCTGCGGGAGCACCTGGAGGTACTGGTAGGCGAGCAGCTTCTGCGTGGGCCGCCCGCGGTGGATGGCGTCGAACACCTGCTGGATGGCGCGGGCCTGACCCTGCGCCTCGAGGATGCGGGCCTGCGCCGACCCCTCGGCCCGCAGGATCTGGCTCTGCTTCTCGCCCTCGGCGGTGAGGATCTGGCTGGCCTTGATGCCCTCGGCGTTGAGGATGACGGCGCGCCGGTCGCGCTCGGCCTTCATCTGCTTCTCCATCGACTCCTGCACCGACATCGGCGGGTCGATGGCCTTGAGCTCGACCCGGTTGACCCGGATGCCCCACTTGCCGGTGGCCTCGTCGAGCACCCCGCGCAGCTGGCCGTTGATCTGGTCGCGGCTGGTGAGGGTCTGCTCGAGGTCGAGCGAGCCGATGACGTTACGCAGCGTGGTGACGGTGAGCTGCTC
>JBOFLR010000203.1:0-6156 GCA_051657965.1 Dermatophilaceae bacterium | reverse complement strand
CGGACTCGCCGGACTCGTCATCCGACCCGCTGCCCGCCCCGCCCGAGTCGGTTCCGGAAGATCCGGTGCCGGAGTCGGTCGTCGTCCCGTCGTCCAACGGGTCGCAGTCGAGGGCATCGTCGACCGAGCCGTCGACGTCCGCGCTGTTGCGGTCGTCGGTCTCCTCGTACCCCTTGATGGCGGCCTCGACGTCGTCGCAGAGCTTGCCGACCTGCTCCTCGCCCTTGCGGAACGCCTCCGTACACATCTCGTAGAGCGTCGTCAGCGCGGCCACCACCCCCGCCTGCACCACCGGCGGCGACGACGACGGCGGGATCGGCGTCGAGCCGAAGGCGTCGTTGCACTTGCCGAGCGCGTCCCGGGCCTGGCACAGCTCGGCGTGCAGCGTGCGGGCCGTCTCGGTGTCGATCTCGTAGGTGCCCGACGTCGTCATGGTGCACTCCTGTCTCGTCGCCGGTCGTGGTACTCAGACGCGTTCTGCCACAACGGTATGCAGCACCGGCGGGCAGTTCTGCATGACTAGTGCCCAGCACTGCGCCGTTCGAAGTACCCATCCGGGGACAGTGCCCGGATCGGCCCTCGCTCGTCCTCGGGCGCATCCGCGACGAACTGCGGGTCGAGGGTCGGGCCGGTCGGCAGCAGTGCCAGGATCGCGGCCGGTACGGCGGTGGCCTCCGTGCCGTCGTCGAAACCCAGGGCGGCCACGGTGTCGGTCGACGCCAAGGGGTACTTGCTTCCCTGGTCGGTGACCAGGAACGTCGCCGCGACGCCCTCACCGCCCGCCGGCACCACCAGGGCACCCGACCCGGCCTGCACCCGCACCGCGTCGGCCGGGCTCGCACCCTCACCACGCGGCCCGGCCGGTACGCCGGGCCCACCGCCGGTGAAGGCCGGCCCGGTGAGCCGAAGCTCGGTCACGTCGCCACGGCCGGCGACCGCAGTGGCGCACACGGCCAGTGCCGGACCCTCGGGACGATCGGCCGCTCGCGGCACGACGTTCGGGAGCTCGGCGCCCGGCCCACTTCGGGCGGCGAGCGGGGCCGAGCCGGCCTGCTGCGCGGTGAGCCGCACCGGCTCGCCGGCAGGAGCGTTGGGATTCGCGAGATACAGGACGGCCGCCGTCGCGGGGATGTCGGCGAGGCCGTCGCGGGTGAGCACCCAGAAGCGTCTCGCGCCGTCGGTCCCCTCGAGCTCGAACACCTGCCCGAGGGCGGCCGGCCGGCCGGCGACCGCCGGGCCGGGCTGCCCCTCGCCGGCGACGGCCAGGAACCGCAGGTCGCCACCGGCCGGGACCGAGTCGATCCACGCCGGTCCGACCGGCAGCGGCTGCTCCTGGGGCCACCCCAGTGCCGTCAGCACCGCGGTCGACACCACCAGGTGCCGACGACCGCCGACGAGGAGGTACTGCTCCTTCGTGCCGGCCGCCTGGACCAGCACGCCGGTGCCGGCGGCGAGCGGCGCGCCATCCGGGTCGCGGCCGAGGTCGACGGTCACCGACGGTCCCGACCCGCGACCGTCGACGGCCGCTTGCGAGCAGGCGGTCCACGGCCCGGCGATGAGGTCGTCGTCGGCGGGAAGCGCGTCGGGCGCGCCCGGGATGCCGAACGGCGCACCGCGCGGCACGCCGTCGAGTGACTTCCTCGACACCGAGACGACCTTGTCGCGGCCCCCGAGCGCGAGCACCGCGCTGGAGAAGTTGACGGCCGGCTGCAGTACACCGTCCTCGCTGAGGATGTAGCGGGTACCGGTCTCCTTCTCGAGGATGATCGCGTCGCCGGACTTCCAGCTCTGCGAGCTGCCCGGCCTGATGATGCCGACGACCGCCATCACCGCGAGCGCGAGAGCACCCACGACGGCTCCGACGACGATGCTCACCACCAGGCGCTTGTCCGGGCGCTCGACACTCTCCGGGTCGGAGACGACGAGTGATCGCACCAGACGACGCCGCTGGAACTGGTGCGACGTCAGCTGCTCGCGTTGCGACCACCGCGGCGACACCGGCGACGGCGTCTCGGGCCCGCCGTCGGGGCGGTCAGGCGCAGGAACGGCATCCGGTACCCGCCGGCCGGGTCGGGTCGGCGTGGTGGTCATGGTCGCGTCACCCGCCGATCCCACGCAGCCGCGCATAGAGGTCGAGCACGCCGAGGAGCAGCGGCACCGTCGCGACCAGGGCGACGATCTCGACGATGTCCAGCCAACGGCCCCGGTGCGGCGACGGCCGGCGCACCGGACGGCGCTCGACGAGCAGCACCACCACCACGCAGGCCAGCACGCAGACGCCGATGAGCGCGGCGACGACGGCGCGGTCACTGCGCTCCGCCACGACCGCCGCCACGATGAGCGCGGCCACCGCACCGGTAGCCAGGGCGGACGCCTTCGGCACGGTGCTGCGCAGGTGTCGCGCCCGGGTGAGCAGGGCGATCGTGAGCACCACCGCGAGCGACGTCGCCCACCGACTGTCCTGTCCGAGGACGACCACCACGCAGCCGGCCACGACCAGCCCGAAGCCGGCGACGATCGCGGTCAGGTGCTGGCCGGCGCTGCGCGCAGCGGCCACGGCGTCGTCGGCTTCGTCCGCCGAGGTCAGCTCGACGAAGTCGGGGATGTCGCGGGGCACCGTGGGCATCGGTACCCGGCCGAGCCGCAGCGCCAGCGTCGGCCAGGAGGGAGCGAGCACCACGACGACGGTCGCTCCGACGCCGGCCACCCGCGCCGCGTCGACATCGAGCAGCACGACGAACGCCGCGAGCAGGGTCGCCGCACCGCCCACCACCGCGACGGACGTGACCAGGGGCCTCGCCGACGGCAGCGCGAGTAACCCCGCGGCGGCCACGACGACCACCAGCACACCGGCGAGCAGCACCTGCGGCGGGCCGATGAGACGGCCCAGCGTGGCTTCGCTCGTGGCGACCAGACCGCACAGCCCGGCGTAGCAGATGGCCAGGACAAATGCTACGAGAGCAGCCGGCCCGCGATCGAGCACCCGGCCGAGCAGCACCGCCGCGCCGAGCAGCACCGCTGCCGCGACGGCCGCGACGGCCGTGACTGCGCCCCAGGGTGGTCCGGCGGCGAGAAGTGCGGGGATACCGGCCGTGACGACGACCGCTGCAGCCACCGACGTGGTGCGCCTCGTCGCGGCAGAGTCCCACCGGTGCCAGGCTCCGGAGGTGAGGGCGACGGCATCCACGACGTCGTCGAACAGCGGCGGCGGGAGCGCAGGGCGGCGAGGCCGCAGGTAGAGCACGTCTCCGTCGCGTACACCGACCTGCGCGACGGTCTGCTCGTCGTCCAGGGCCTGCCCGAGCAGCGTCGTCAGCGCCCACCCCGAGACGTCGGGCGGGGGCGCCGCACCGGCGTCGCGCCGCCGCTCGCTCACCAGCGAGGAGAGCTGCTGCAGGACATCGGCCACGATCGCCTGGGCAGGCAGGGTCAGGTCGACGTGAGCACGCGGCGACACCACGGTCACGCGCCTCGGCGCCAACGACACCGCCGGCTGGCTCATCGCGATCTCCTCTCGCCGAGACGGTCCTGCACGCATCGCCGATGACGGTCCTGCGCGCTGCCCGGGTGGGCACCGGCCCACAGCAAAACACCGGTCTGGTTCTCGGACAACGGTTGGGCGCCCTCGACCGGGCAAGATGCGGAGAAGTACCCGTGCGGGCCAGTGCTCGGCCTGCCTACGGTGGCGAGCGTGAGCC
This sequence comes from Dermatophilaceae bacterium, assembly GCA_051657965.1. GTDB lineage: Bacteria > Actinomycetota > Actinomycetes > Actinomycetales > Dermatophilaceae > JBOFLG01. The sequence continues at coordinate 2,458 of JBOFLR010000203.1, read as the reverse complement.
AGACACCGGTGGAATCGGCGGCCAAGAGAGGCCCGGGCCGCGCGGCGCCGCAGGAGATCGCCCTGCAGCCGCCGCCCTCGACGCCGCAGCCCGACGCGGCCGGTAGCGGCATGGGCGGCCAGCTGATGATGATCCCGATGATGCTGGGCATGGGCGCGATGGCGTTCTCCTCCATGGCATCTCGCGGCGGCCCCATGCTCGCGGTGTTCGGCGTGCTCTTCGGCGGCGTGCTCATCGGGGTGGTCGTGATGACGGTCGGCCGCGGCCCGATGGTGCGCACGGCCCAGCTGAACGTCGAGCGCCGCACGTACATGAGGCACCTCCAGCAGGTGCGCACGTTGGTCCGCGACGTGGCGGGGCGTCAGCGCGAGGTGTCGACCCGGCTGCATCCGGACCCGGAGACCGTGACCGGGCTGGTTCGCCAGGCCCGGCTCTGGGACCGCGGACGGCGGCATCCGCAGTTCGGTCACGTGCGGGTGGCGACCGGCCCGCAACGGCTCGCGTGCCGTCTCGTCGTCCCGGAGACCGCCCCGCTCGAGGACCTCGACCCGTTGTGCGCCAGCGCTCTTCGCCGACTGCTCCGTACCAGCACCTCGGTCGAGGATCTCCCGGTGTCGATCGCGCTCCCGACCATCCCCCGGCTCGGCATCAGCGGCGACCGGGACGGCGTGCACGACCTGGTGCGGGCGCTCGTGGCGCAGCTCGTGACGTTCCATTCCCCGGATGACGTGCGCCTGGCACTGTGCCTGGCACCGGAGCGCGCAGCGTCCTGGCGCTGGGCGGCCTGGCTGCCGCACCTGCTGCATCCGACCCGTACCGACGCAGCCGGGCCGATGCGGCAGGCGGGGGCCACGCTCGGCGCGGTCGAGGCGCTGCTCGACGACCAGCTCGGCGAACGGACCCGGTTCAGCGTGAACGGCGCGGGCCAGTCCGACCGGCCGCACGTGGTCGTGGTGATCGACGGCGGCGACCCGGCGGGTGCCGCCGTGCTCGCGGATGACGCGGGCCTCGCCGGCGTCACCGTCATCCAGCTCGGCCCGACCCGGAACCTCGGGCCGCACGGGGTGCAGCTCGTCGTCGAGAAGGGCCGGCTCGGGCGGGTCACGCCGTCCGGCATCGCCCTGGTCGGAGACGCCGACCGGATGGGGCGCGCGACCGCCACCACGCTGGCCCGGTCGCTGACCCGGCTGCACCAGAGCAGGCGGCGCGCGGTCCGCGCCTCGGAGGCCGCGCCATTGAGTGGCGACCTCGGCCTCCCCGACCTGCTCGGGCTGGGCGACCTCGAGGCCCTCGACGTCGGGCAGACCCAACGGTCCCGCACCGGCGCGCAGCGGCTGCGCATCCCGTTCGGGGTCGACGGCGACGGCCAGCCGGTGGAGCTCGACTTCAAGGAGTCCGCCGAGGGTGGGATGGGCCCGCACGGCCTGGTCATCGGCGCCACCGGGTCGGGCAAGAGCGAGCTGCTGCGCACCCTCGTGCTGGGCCTGGCAGCCACCCACCCGAGCGAGACGCTGAACCTCGTGCTCGTCGACTTCAAGGGCGGCGCCACGTTCGCGGGGCTCGGGGGGCTGCCGCACACGGCCGCGGTGATCACCAACCTCGCCGACGACGACGGGCTGGTCAACCGCATGCGCGACGCCCTGTCCGGTGAGCTGGTGCGCCGCCAGGAGCTGTTGCGCGACGCCGGCAACTACTCCTCGGTGCGTGACTACGAGCGGGCCCGGGCGGCCGGCGCCGACCTCGTGCCGGTACCGAGCCTGCTCGTCATCATCGACGAGTTCAGCGAGCTGCTGTCCGCGCAGCCCGACTTCATCGACCTGTTCGTGATGATCGGGCGGCTCGGCCGCAGCCTCGGCGTGCACCTGATGCTCGCCTCGCAGCGCCTCGACGAGGGTCGGCTCCGCGGGCTCGACTCGCACCTGTCGTACCGCATCGGGCTGCGCACGTTCTCGGCTGCCGAGTCACGCTCGGTGCTGGGCGTCCCGGATGCCGCCACGTTGCCTTCGGTTCCCGGCTCGGGGTACCTGCGCATCGACACCGAGACGCTGGTGCGGTTCAAGGCGGCCTACGTGTCGGGTGCGCTGCCGCGCCACACCGCCAAGGCGGTGCGGGCCCGTGCCACCGGGTCGGCGCCCCGGCCCGACCTCGACCGCGTGCGCCCGTTCTCGCTCCAGCCGCAGCCGCTGCCCGCCGAGCCCGAGCCGGATGCCGCGGAGGCTGCGGATGCCGCGGCGGACGGCGACGGTTCGGACGGGTCCGCCGACGCCCAGGGGACCGCCGCCGTCGACCCGCGCGCCGCAACGGTCACCGACGTGATGGTGCAGGTGCTCGAGCCGCACGGCGTGCCGCCGCACCAGGTGTGGCTGCCGCCGCTCACCGACGCCCCGGCCCTGTCGGCGCTGCTGCCCTCGCTCGGCGTCACCGAGGACCGCGGCCTGTGCCCGGTGGGCTGGTCGGG
>JBOFLR010000202.1:0-1894 GCA_051657965.1 Dermatophilaceae bacterium | reverse complement strand
GACGTCGAGCTCGTGCTCCTCGACCCGGACGCGACCCGGTCGCCGACGCCCTCGGGGACACCGTCCTGACCGCTCTGCGACGCGCCCGGCCCGGACGATGCCGTGCCGCGACATGGGCCGGATTGCACGACACGAACGCGGGCCAGATGACGGAGGCCGGATGACGCGACGCAGGCGCGGGCCGAACGACGCCGTGCCGCGGCGCAGGCGCCAGCCGGATGACCCGACCCGGATGACGCGACGCAGGCGCCGGGTCAGCGGGCGGCAGAGCCTTCGACGTAGTCGGCGTCGCGGTCGGTGTCGACCCACGCCATCAGCTTGCGCAGCTCCCGGCCAGTAGCCTCGATCGGGTGCGCGGCGCCCTTCTCGCGCAGGGCGGTGAACTCCGGTGCGCCGGCGTCCTGGTCGTCGATGAAGCGCTTCGCGAACGCACCGCTGCGGATGTCGTCGAGCACCGCCTTCATGTTGTCCTTGACCCGGTTGTCGATGACCCGCGGCCCGCTCACGTAGTCGCCGTACTCGGCGGTGTCGCTGACCGACCAGCGCTGCTTGGCGATGCCGCCCTCGATCATCAGGTCGACGATGAGCTTGAGCTCGTGCAGGCACTCGAAGTACGCCACCTCCGGCTGGTAGCCGGCCTCGACGAGGGTCTCGAACCCGTACATCACCAGCTGCGAGGCGCCACCGCACAGCACGGCCTGCTCGCCGAAGAGGTCGGTCTCGGTCTCCTCGGTGAACGTCGTGCGGATGCCGCCCGCGCGCAGCCCGCCCAGGGCCTTGCCGTAGCTCTTCGCCAGGTCCCAAGCGGCACCCGAGGCGTCCTGCTCGACGGCGAGGAGCACCGGCACGCCGCGGCCGTCCATGTACTCGCGCCGCACGATGTGGCCCGGGCCCTTGGGCGCCACCATCAGCACGTCGGACCCCGCCGGTGGCTCGATGTAGCCGAAGCGGATGTTGAAGCCGTGCCCGAAGAGCAGTGCCGCGCCGTCGGCGAGGTTCGGGGCGATGTGCTCGGCGTAGACACCGCGCTGCACCTGGTCGGGGGTGAGGACGACCACGAGGTCGGCCTCGGCCACCGCCTCGGCCACGGTCAGCACGCGCAGCCCTTCGGCCTCGGCCTTGGGGCGGCTGCCCGACCCGTCGGCGAGCCCGACGCGGACGTCGACGCCGGAGTCGCGCAGGTTCAGCGCGTGGGCGTGTCCCTGGCTCCCGTAGCCGATGACGGCGACCTTGCGGCCTTGGATGACGGACAGGTCGGCGTCGGCGTCGTAGAACATCTCGGCCATGGTGGGGCTCTCCTTCGATGGTGGTGACACGTCGGTGGTGCGGACGGTGGTGGTCGTCGGTGCGTCCCGCCTCCCGGCCGCTGGACGGCGGCCGGTGCGGCACGCCACGGGTCAGGCGCTGCGCAGGGCCCGGTCGGTGATGGAGCGCGGCCCCCGGCCGATCGCCACCATGCCGGACTGGACCAGCTCCTTGACGCCGAACGGCTCGAGCACCCCGAGCAGGGCGGTGAGCTTCTCCGGGGTCCCGGTGGCCTCGATGGTCAGTGACTCGGTGGCGACGTCGACGGCCTTGGCGCGGAACATGGAGACCAGCTCGAGCACCTGGTGGCGGGTGGCGGCGTCGGCGCGCACCTTGATGAGCATCACCTGGCGCTGCACCGCCGAGGTCGGCTCCAGCTCGACCACCTTGAGCACCTCGACGAGCTTGTTCAGCTGCTTGGTGACCTGTTCGAGCGGGAGGTCCTCGACATCGACGACGACCGTCATCCGGGAGATCTCGGGGTACTCGGTCTCGCCGACGGCGAGGGACTCGATGTTGAAGCCGCGCCGCGAGAACAGTGCGGCGATGCGCGCGAGGACGCCGGGCTTGTTCTCGACCAGCACCGACA
>JBOFLR010000201.1:0-1810 GCA_051657965.1 Dermatophilaceae bacterium | reverse complement strand
CGCCGGGAACCGGGAAGGCGACGCGCTCGAGCTCGGCCGGGCGCGCGAGCAGGGTGTCGACGGCGGACTCGTCCCGCGGGCGGATGAGCACCACGGGCGTCGCGACCCGGCGCAGCGCCGGGTCGAGCCCGTCGACCGCGGTCACCAGACGGTCGGCGCTCGCGGCGTCGGTGTCGAGCACGGTGGCGGCACCGACCTCGAGCTGAGCACGTGCGGTGCGGGCCCGCTCGCCGACGACGACCGCACTGGCCGCGAACGTCACCAGGGCCGTAGCCGTGGTCACCGCGACGAGCGACCCGCGCAGGGTCGGCCGGCGTGCGAGGGCGAGCGCAGCGAGGGCCGGTGCGACTCGACCGGACCGTAGGGCCCGGCGCCCGCCCCGTGCCGCGACCGCCCGCACCACGGCGCCACCGGCCAGCCCGACGGCCAGGCCGAGCAGTACCGGTGTGAGCAGCGCACTGGACCCGCCGAGGTCCCCTGTGAGCACCCCGACGACGACGAGCAGCGCCACCACGACCACCACGGTGTCGACCACACCCAAGACCCCACGCCGGCCGGCCGGGATACGGCGCAGCAGGCCGGCCACCGGCTCGCGCGCGACCGGCCGCGCGACCGCCACGACGACGCCCAGCGACGCCACCAGCGCGATGCCGGCCGCAGCGGGCACCGCCCAGCCGACCTCGAACGGCACCCCTGCCGGGACGATCAGGCGCCTCAGCAGCTCGTTGCCGAGAACCGCGGTCACCACCGCCAGCGGCACACCGAGCGCCACGACGAGCGCGAGCTCGCCGATGAGGAGTGCGGCACTGCGAGCCGGGCCGCGGCCGCGGAGCCGGGCGAGGGCGGCCTCCGGGCGTCGCTGCCCGACCGCCGCCTGGGCCACGAGGACGAGTACGGTGACCGCGAGCACCGCGAGCTGGGCGAGCAGCAGCGGCACCAGCGTCCGCAGCAGGGCGCGGCCGGAGGCCACCGAGGCGACCAGGGCCGGTACCGGACTGGTCACCGTGACGCCCTGGTCGGTCGCGCCGAGATCGGCGAGCGAGTCGCGCAGCAGCGGCACGGTGTCGAGCGTGACCCGCTCGCGGTCGAGGACGATCTCGTACGACACCGACGCCCGGCCCCACGCCGCGGCGAACGTCTCCGGAGCGGTGAGCAGGTCGTCGACACCGGGCACGACGCTCAACCCTTCGGTGATGGAGACGCCCGACGTGCCGTCGACGCGAGTGCGCAGCCAATACCCCGGATCGGGCCGCACGGTGTACACCCCGACGACCGTGAGCCGTACCTGGCCGCTCCTGGGACGCTCGGCGTCGGGCGCCACGCCGGCGGCCCCGGAGGCGGCGCCGGAGTCCGTGACGGTGAGCACCGTGCCGGACCGCCAGGCCCACGCCCTGGCGTCGGCCGCCGAGACGAGCACCTCGCCGGCCGCCGACGGGCAGCGTCCACCGGTGACGGTCAGGTGTTCGCAGACACCGTCCCGGGTCCGCAGCCGCACCGGCGAGCTCTGCTTCCCCGCGGCCGTCGCCACCCGGGTGTCGGCGGTCGTCATCCCGATGCCCGGTTCGAACCAGCGCCGCGCCTCGGGGGGCACCAGGGCGTCGAGGGCGGACGGCGTGAGGTCGTCACTCGTGGCGGACCGGTTGGTGCGCAACGTCACCGCCAGGTCGGCCGGCTCCCTGGACGTCACCTGCACGCGGAGCAGCCCCTGCTCGAGCGTGCGCACGAAGAGCGGCGCGAAGACGGCGCACGTGGTGACCAGCGCCGAGACGAGCGCGAGCGCGAACGACTGGCCGCGCCGATGCCGCACCGC
>JBOFLR010000200.1:0-5029 GCA_051657965.1 Dermatophilaceae bacterium | reverse complement strand
CAGCCGAGGGAGTCGAAGCCCGGCCCGAGGTTGGCGCTGCTCGCCGGGACGCGAACCGTGACCGACGTGCCCGGGCGCGGCCCCCGGGCCATCTCAGCCCTCGAGCCCGAGCGCGGCGGCCACGCTCACGGCATCGGCGGCGACACGCACCGGCGTGACCTGCGAGCCGTCCGGCCGGCGCAGTGCCCACTGCGGGTCCTTGAGCCCGTGCCCGGTCACGGTGCACACGACGATGGCCCCACGGGGCAGCTCACCCTCGCGGTGCGCCTTGAGCAGCCCGGCGATGCTCGCCGCCGACCCGGGCTCGACGAACACCCCCTCGGTGGCGGCGAGCAGCCGCTGGGCGGCGAGGATCTCGTCATCCGTCACCGCGTCGATGCGGCCGCCGGACTCGTCCCGGGCCGCGACGGCCCGACTCCACGACGCGGGGTTGCCGATCCGGATGGCGGTGGCGACCGTCTCCGGCGCGTCGACCGGATGACCGAGCACCAGCGGCGCGGCACCGACGGCCTGGAACCCCCACATCGCCGGCCGCCGGGTCGCGACCGGCGCGAGCATCTCTCCCCCGAGGCCGGGCGTCGACTGGGCGTACTCGGTGTAGCCCGTCCAGTACGCGGTGATGTTGCCGGCGTTGCCGACCGGGAGCACGTGGATGTCGGGCGCGTCGCCGAGGGCGTCGACCACCTCGAACGCGGCGGTCTTCTGACCCTCGATGCGGGCCGGGTTGACCGAGTTGACCAGCTCCACGGGGTAGGCGTCACCGAGCTTGCGAGCCACGGTGAGGCAGTCGTCGAAGTTGCCGTCGACCTGGATGATCGTGGCACCGTGGATGACGGCCTGGCTGAGCTTGCCCATCGCGATCTTGCCGTCGGGCACGAGTACGGCGCACGTCATCCCGGCCTTGACCGCGTAGGCGGCCGCACTGGCGCTGGTGTTCCCGGTGCTGGCGCAGATCACGGCACGGGCGCCGTGACGCTTCGCCACCGAGATCGCGGCCGTCATCCCCCGGTCCTTGAAGGACGCGGTGGGGTTGGCGCCCTCGACCTTGACGAAGACCGAGGCGCCGGTGAGCTCGGAGAGCGACTCGCACGGCACGAGCGGGGTGCCGCCCTCGCGAAGGGTGACGACCGGCGCGCCGTCGAGGCTGGGGAGACGGGAGGCGTACTCGCGGATGACACCGCGCCACTGGTGCGGCACGTCAGGACCCCTCGACGCGGAGCACCGAGGCCACCTCGGTGACCGCGTCGAGCGCGGCCAGGGCATCGACGGTGGCCGACAGCGCGGCGTCGGTGGCGGTGTGGGTGACCACGACGAGCCGCGCCTGCGCGCCGTCGCCCGGTGACGCCTGCTGCCGCACCGTCTCGATCGACACGCCGTGCTCGGCGAACGCCGCCGCCACCTGGGCGAGCACACCGGGCCGGTCGGCGACGTCGAGGCTGATGTGGTACCGCGTGACGGCCTGACCCATGTCGACCACGGGCAGGTCGGCGTAGGCGGACTCGCCGGGCCCGCGACCACCGGCGACCCGGTGCCGAGCCACCGCGACGACGTCGCCGAGCACCGCGGATGCCGTGGGGTCGCCTCCCGCGCCGCGACCGTAGAACATCAGCTGGCCGGCGGCCCTCGCCTCGACGAACACCGCGTTGAACGCCTCACGGACTCCGGCGAGTGGGTGGCTGCGCGGCACCATCGCCGGGTGCACACGCACGCTGACCGCGTCGGCACCGTCGGCGGCGGTGACCCGCTCGCAGATGGCGAGCAGCTTCACCACACAGTCCATCTCACGCGCTGCCTCGACATCGGCGGCGCTGACGTCGGTGATGCCCTCGCGGTGGACCCGTGCCGACGAGACCCGGGTGTGGAACGCGAGACTGGCCAGGATCGCGGCCTTGGCCGCGGCGTCGAACCCCTCGACGTCGGCGGTGGGGTCGGCCTCGGCGTACCCGAGCGCCTGCGCCCGCGCCACGGTCTCGGCGAAGCCCGCGCCTCGCACGTCCATCTGGTCGAGCACGAAGTTGGTGGTGCCGTTGACGATGCCCATGACCTTGCGTACGTCGTCGCCGGCGAGCGACTCGCGGATCGGCCGGAGGATGGGGATGGCGCCCGCGACGGCTGCCTCGTAGTAGAGGTCGACCTCGTGCTCGTCGGCGGCTGCGTAGAGCGTGGGGCCGTCCTCGGCGAGCAGGGCCTTGTTCGCCGAGACCACCGACGCCCCGTGGCTCATCGCGGTGAGGAGCAGCTCACGGGCGGGGTCGATGCCGCCGATGACCTCGATCACGATGTCGGCCCGGGTCACCAGGTCCGTGGCGTCGTCGGTGAACAGCGCGGGGTCGACCGGAACGTCGGGCCGCGGTCGGCCGGGCCGGCGCACCGCGATGCCCACCAGCTCCAGGCGTGCTCCGGCGCGGGCGGCGAGGTCGTCGGCGTTCGAGGTGAGCATCCGCGCCACCGCCGACCCCACGACCCCACATCCGAGAAGGGCCACCCGAAGCGGGCTACCGGGATGATGCGGCACGGGTGGGTCAGCTCCTCGGGTCGTCACTGGCTCAGGCATCCGCCACGTCGAGGGCGAGCAGGTCGTCGATGGTCTCACGGCGCACGACGACGCGCGACGTGCCGCCACGGACCGCCACCACCGGAGGTCGTGGCGTGTGGTTGTACTGGCTCGCGAGACTGCGGCAGTACGCACCGGTGCCGGGCACGGCGACGAGGTCACCCGGTGCGATGTCGGCCGGGAGGTACTCGTCGAGCACGACGATGTCGCCGCTCTCGCAGTGCCGCCCGACCACGCGGGCGAGCTGCGGCGGCGCGGTGGAGCGGCGGCTGGCGAGCGTGCACGAGTAGTCGGCCTCGTAGAGCGCGGGCCGGATGTTGTCGCTCATCCCACCGTCGACCGACACATAGGTGCGCGTGCGCCCACCGCCCAGTGCGACGTCCTTGACGGTGCCTACCTCGTACAGGGTGAACGCGCTGGGCCCGGCGATGGCCCGCCCCGGCTCGACCGAGATCCGCGGATGACGCGACTCGTCACCGACCGCCGCCGTCAGCTCGCGGGCGAGGATGCTCGCCAGCTCCTCGGCGATCACCGCCGACGCGAGCGGGGCGTGCTGAGAGGTGTACGCGACGCCGTAGCCGCCGCCGAGGTCCATGTCGGGGCAGTGGTACCCGTGCTCGTCGACGATCTCGGCGTGCAGGCCGACCAGACGGCGGGCCGCGATCTCGAAACCGCCGGTGTCGAAGATCTGGCTGCCGATGTGGCTGTGCAGCCCGCGCAGGTCGAGCACGTGCGGCTGGGCGAGCACCCTCCGGACGGCATCCGCCGCCTGGCCCCCGGCAAGGCTGAAGCCGAACTTCTGGTCCTCGTGACCGGTGGAGATGAACTCGTGCGTGTGCGCCTCGACGCCGACCGTGACTCGCACCATGACCGGCGCCCGGACCCCGAGCTCGGCGGCGACGGCGGCGACCCGCTCGATCTCGACGACGGAGTCGAGCACGATCCGGCCGACCCGATAGGACAGCGCCTCGCGGATCTCGGCGACCGTCTTGTTGTTGCCGTGCAACGCGATTCGCGCGCCCGGGAAACGGGCGCGCTGGGCTACGGCGAGCTCGCCTCCGCTGCAGACGTCGAGGTGTAAGCCCTCGTCGGCAACCCACCGTGCCACGGCGCTGCACAGGAACGCCTTGCCCGCGTAGTAGACGTCGGCACCACCGGACGAAGCGAAGGCAACCGCGAACGAGGTCTTGAACGTCCTTGCGCGCGAACGGAAGTCGTCTTCATCCAGGATGTAGGCCGCGGTGCCGTGCTCACGTGCGAGGGTGACGACGTCGACGCCGCCCACGGTGAGCCGACCCTCGTCGTCGCGGCCGACGGTCTCGGGCCAGAGCTGCGGGAGCAGCTCCATGACGTCGGTGGGGTACGGCAGGTACAGCGGTGGGCCGCCGTATCCCTCGGCGTGGAGGACACCCGCCTCGTGGGAGCGCATCGGTCAGGGCCTCACATGCGGTCGGGGGCACTGACGCCGAGCAGCCCGAGCCCGGTGGCGAGCACCTGACCGGTAGCGTCGTTGAGCCACAGGCGGGTTCGGTGCAGGTCGGTGACCTTCTCGTCGGCGTTGACCGGCCGCACCCGGCAGGTGTCGTACCACTTGTGGAAGCGGCCGGCGAGCTCTTCGAGGTAGCGCGCGACACGGTGCGGCTCGCGCAGGTGCGCCGCCTGGGCGACGACGCGAGGGAAGTCGCCGAGCACCGCGAGCAGCGCGGCCTCGGTGGGGTCGGCGAGCAGCGCGGCGTCGAAGCCGTCGGTACGGTGCACGCCGTCCTCCGCAGCGAGCCGAGCGACGTTCACCGTGCGTGCGTGCGCGTACTGCACGTAGAACACCGGGTTGTCGTTGCTGCGCTTGACGAGCAGGTCGAGATCGACGTCGATCGAGGAGTCGGTCGACGACCTGGTGAGGGTGTATCGCGCGGCATCCACGCCGACCGCGTCGACGAGGTCCTCGAGCCGGAGGACGGTGCCGGCGCGCTTCGACATCCGTAGCGGCTCGCCGTCCCTGACGAGGTTGACCAGCTGACCGATGAGGACCTGGAGGTTGTCGCCAGGGGTGTCACCGAATGCCGCACACATCGCCATGAGGCGCTGGACGTAGCCGTGGTGGTCTGCGCCGAGCATGATGATGACCTGGTCGAAACCGCGCTCGCGCTTGTCGAGGTAGTACGCGAGGTCGGCGGAGATGTAGGCCGGCTGGCCGTCGGCCTTGATGACGACGCGGTCCTTGTCGTCGCCGTAGTCGGTGGTGCGGAGCCAGCGTGCTCCGTCGCGGTCGAACATCACGCCGAGCTCGTCGAGCCGCGCGATGGCGCGCTCCACCGCACCGCTCTCGTGCAACGAGTTCTCGTGGAAGTAGACGTCGAAGTCGACGCCGAACTCGTGCAGCGACTGCTTGATCTGGTCGAACATCATCCCCACGCCGGCGACCCGGAAACGTTCGGTCGCCTCTGCGTCGGGGAGGTCGAGCACGCCCGGCTCGTG
>JBOFLR010000199.1:0-2633 GCA_051657965.1 Dermatophilaceae bacterium | reverse complement strand
TCCTCTATCCCGACAACCGGCTCTCGCTCGTCGAGAACTTCCTGCGGATGACGTTCGGCGTGCCGGCCACCGGGTACGACCTCGATCCCGACCTGGTCGAGGCGGTCAACCTGCTGCTCATCCTGCACGCCGACCACGAGCAGAACTGCTCGACGTCGACGGTGCGCCTCGTCGGGTCCGCGCAGGCCAACCTGTTCGCGTCGGTGTCGGCCGGCATCCACGCGCTCTCGGGGCCGCTGCACGGCGGCGCGAACCAGGCGGTGCTCGAGATGCTGGAGCGGATCAGGGACTCCAGCGACGACGTCGATACGTTCATGAAGCGCGTCAAGCTCAAGGAGGACGGCGTCCGGCTGATGGGGTTCGGGCACCGGGTGTACAAGAACTACGACCCGCGCGCCGCCATCATCAAGCAGACCGCTCACACGATCCTCGAGAAGACCCCCGGCGGCGACGAGCTGCTCGACACCGCGCTGCGGCTCGAGGAGATCGCGCTGGCCGACGACTACTTCGTCGAGCGCAGGCTCTACCCGAACGTCGACTTCTACACCGGGTTGATCTACAAGGCGATGGGCTTCCCGACCCGCATGTTCACGGTGCTGTTCGCGCTCGGCCGCCTGCCGGGCTGGATCGCGCAGTGGCGCGAGATGATCGAGGACCCGATGACGAAGATCGGTCGCCCTCGCCAGGTGTATGTCGGAGCACCGCAGCGCGACTACGCGCCGCTCGCCTCCCGCTGACCGTGTCGCTCGTGGCCCGACGGAGTCGGGTCACGCGATCAGGTGAGGTGGATGACGACTCGCCGGCCGCCGGCGCGGTCGTCGGCGCTGTTGCCATCCGCCGGGTGCCACCGCAGCGCGTCGTCGCTCTTGCCCCGCGTCCACTCGCGCCCGTCGGCGACGACCCGCACGACACCGGTCTGGGAGGCGCGCGTCACCGCCCAGGACGCCACCGCCCAGGCCGCCTCGTCGCTGTCGGTCCTCACCGACACCCGGTTCTGGGAGATCTCGCCGCCGATCCCGAAGTCCTTCTCCAGCAACGCGACCAGCGCCGCGGTGTCCCCTGGGGATGCAGGGTCGTCGAGTGCGCAGCCGACGCCTGCCTCGGTCTGCCCCGAGAGCACCGAGGCGGTCACCCGGGCCTTCGCCTCGTGCCGCGCGTAGGCCGATCCGTCGGCCGAGAGCTGCACCCTCTGCGCCGCTACGGCGATGTCCAGGTCGGTGTAGCCCTCGACCTTCACCAGCGCGTCGTAGAACTTGTTCGTCGAGTACTCGGGGTCGAGGATCTGCTCCGCGGTGCCCCAGCCCTGGGACGGGCGCTGCTGGAACAGCCCGAGCGAGTCGCGGTCGCCGTACTGCACGTTGCGCACCTTCGACTCCTGCATCGCGGTGGCGATCGCGATGGTGGCCGCTCGCGGCGGAAGCCCCCGCTTGACGGCGACGGCGGTGATGGCGGCGGCGTTGCTGGCCTGGTCGGGTGCCCATTCGAAGGTCGTACCGGATGCCGTGACGCGGCACTGCTCGGGGCCGAGGCTCTCGAGCAGCTCGCGGCCTCCCCACCAGGCGCCCGTACCCACGACACCGATGGCGACCACGAGGACAGCTGCGGTGCCGCGCCGCTGGCGCGCGGTGCGTGGCTGCTGCTCGCTGAGGGTGATGGCAGCCCGCGCGGTTCGCGGCACAGTGGTCCTCCGGGCGTCGACGGCGGCGTGGCCGTGCGGGCGGGCGTTCGGTGGTGGTCGTTCGGTGACGTGCGTGTTCGGTGATGTGGTCGGTCAGTCGTTGGCGTGCAGTGCCGAGTTCAGCACGATGCCGTGACCGTCACGGGGCCGGGCCTCGACCGCTCCGGTCACCGAGTTGCGGATGAAGAGCAGGTGCCCCTGCCCCGACAGCTCTCGCGCCTTGACGACCTGGCCGTCCGGAAGCGTGACCTTCGTGCCGGCGGTGAGGTACAGCCCCGCTTCGACCACGCAGTCGTCGCCGAGCGCGATGCCGAGCCCGGCCTCGGCACCGAGCAGGCAACGTCGGCCGATGCTCACCCGTTCGGTGCCGCCGCCGGAGAGCGTGCCCATGGTCGACGCGCCCCCTCCGATATCGGACCCGTCGCCGACCACGACGCCTTGGGCGAGCCGTCCTTCGACCATCGACGCGCCGAGGGTGCCGGCGTTGAAGTTGACGAAGCCCTCGTGCATGACCGTCGTGCCGGGCGAGAGGTGGGCGCCGAGCCGCACGCGGTCGGCATCCCCGATACGCACGCCGGCCGGCACGACGTAGTCGACCATTCGGGGGAACCTGTCGACACCGAGCACCTGCACCGGCCCGGTCGCCATCAGCCGCAGGCGAGTTCGTTCGAACCCTTCGACCGCACAGGCCCCTCGGCTGGTCCACACCACGTTGGGCAGCACGCCGAACAGGCCGTCGAGGTTGACCGAGTTCGGAGCGCACAGGAGGTGCGACAGCACGTGCAGCCGCAGGTAGGCGTCGGGCGTGTCGGTCGGTGGGGCGTCGAGGTCGGCCGTGACCAGACGCAGCTCACGGCGCACGCCGCGCACGTCGTCGTCACCGACGAGCGACTCGAGCCCGGGCGGCGGCTCGATCTCGCCGGCGCCACCGACCTCGCCGAGCGCCGGCGCGGGG
>JBOFLR010000198.1:0-4402 GCA_051657965.1 Dermatophilaceae bacterium | reverse complement strand
GCCAGCATCCGCTGGCAGGCCGACGTCCGTGAACAACCACCTGACGTATCGCCAGAGCCGGCCCGAGGTGCGGTCTCGGTAGCGCCGAGAGCGCTCTCCGCCGTCGACCCGGTCGACGCGCCGGCCCGGCGGCCACACTGTCGGGGATGGTCTAAGTTCGACCCGACACACCACCAGAGCGTCGGCTGCCCCACCTCGGCAGCCGCAGAGAGGCAGGGAGGTGACGTGGGAACCTACGTCCTTCGACGGCTGCTCCAGATGATCCCGGTGATCCTCGGGTCGACGTTCCTCATCTTCGTCATGGTCTTCACCCTTCCCGGCGACCCGCTGGCCGGGAAGTGCGGTGAGCGGCCCTGTCAGCCGGCCTTCGCCGCGGAGTTCCGCGAGCGGTACAACCTCGACGACCCGTGGTACCAGCAGTACGCCAAGTACATGGCAAACCTCGCGCGCGGTGACCTCGGCGAGACCTACCAGGGCATCAAGGTGTCCGAGGAGCTCGAGCAGCGGTACCCCATCACCGCCCAGCTGGCGCTGATGGCGATCGGAGTCGAGACCATCATCGGCATCGCGGCGGGTGTGCTCACCGCAGTGCGTAAGGGCGGCTTCCTCGACAACCTCGTGCTGGTGTCGACCCTCGTGCTGATCTCCATCCCGGTCTTCGTGCTCGGCGGGCTGGCGCAATACTTCATCGGTGTCCGGCAGCTGCTCGGCTTCGAGGTGCCCGTCACGTTCGACATCAACGGCAACCGGTTCGCCCAGCTCCTGCTGCCGGCCATCGTGCTCGGCTCGCTCTCGGTGGCGTATGTCGCCCGGCTCACCCGCACGAACCTCGTCGAGAACCTCCGTGCCGACTACCTGCGCACCGCGGTGGCGAAAGGCTTGACCCGCCGCCGTGCGGTCGGTCTGCACGGCCTGCGCAACTCGCTGATCCCCGTGGTCACCTACATCGGCTTCGACTTCGGCACCCTGCTCGGCGGCGCCATCGTCACCGAGAGCATCTTCAACATCCCTGGTGTCGGTAACTACATTTACCGCGCCATCCGCGCTCGCGAGAACGTCTCGGTGATCGGTGCGGTTACCGTGCTCGTCATCGTCTATCTGCTCGTCAACCTGCTCGTCGACCTGCTCTACGGGCTGCTCGACCCGAGGATCAGCCATGACTGACGCCGCCGTCGCCCAGGTCTCGGCCCCTGCCACCGCTCCAGGTCCCGGCGGCTCGGGCGAGGAACGCTCGCTGGCGTCCGACGCCTGGCGCGCGATGCGGCGAAACCCGCTGTTCTGGGTCTCCGCCGCGATGATCGCCGTCTTCGTGCTCATGGCGGTGTGGCCCAGCCTGTTCACGAGCACCGATCCGACGGCCGCCGTGCTCCGTGAGGCCCGGGCGCGGCCCGGTGACGGCACCTGGTTCGGGCGCGACATCCAGGGCTACGACATCTACGCGCGCTGCATCTACGGTGCGCGGGCGTCGATCCTGGTCGGGCTGCTCACCACCCTCGGCACCGTGCTCGTCGGAGGTTTCGTCGGGGTGATCTCCGGCTATCTCGGCGGCTTCTGGGACGCGGTGCTCTCGCGGATCGGCGACATCTTCTTCGCCATCCCACTGCTGCTCGGCGCGATCATCGTGCTGGTCTCGCTGCCGGACACCGAGAACTACCTGCTGATCGTGCTCAAGGTGGTGCTCGCTCTCGTCGTCATCGGCTGGCCGAGCATCGCCCGGCTGATGCGCAGTAGCGTCATCCAGGTCAAGCCCAATGACTACGTGCAGGCGGCCCGCGCCCTCGGGGCCAGCCCGTGGCGGGTGGTGCGCTCGCACATCCTGCCCAACGCGCTCGCCCCGGTCATCGTCGTGTCGACGATCAACCTCGGCGCCTTCATCTCCGCCGAGGCCACACTGAGCTTCCTCGGCATCGGCTTGCTGCCCCCCACGGTCTCGTGGGGGGTCGACATCAGCGGGGCGATCGTCGGCCTGCGCACCACGCCGCACATGCTGTTCTTCCCCAGCTTGTTCCTCTCCCTGGCGGTGCTCGCCTTCATCATGCTCGGGGATGTCGTGCGTGACGCCCTCGACCCGAAGAACCGCTGACCGGAGGACGTATGACCACGCACACCGTGTCCACCGACGCCTCTGCGGACGGGGTCACCTACGCTCCGCAGGACGGCGTCCTGCTCGAGGTCGAGGACCTGTACGTCGAGTTCCACACCGCCGACGGGGTCGCCACCGCCATCAACGGTGTCTCCTTCCAGCTCCACCAGGGCGAGTCGCTCGCCATCCTCGGCGAATCCGGATCGGGCAAGTCGGTGACCGCCCAGGCGATCATGGGCATCCTCGACATGCCGCCGGCCGTCATCCCCGAAGGTCGGATCCGCTACTGCGGCCATGACCTGCTGACCATGCCTTCGGAGCAGCGCCGCCGTACCCGCGGCCCCGAGGTGTCGATGATCTTCCAGGACGCGCTGTCGGCGCTGAACCCGGTGTTCCCCGTGGGCTGGCAAATCGCCGAGATGTTCCGGGTGCACCGCGGCATGAACAAGAGCGACGCGCTCGAGCAGGCCGTGCGGCTGATGGAGCGGGTGCAGATCCCCGCGGCCCGCGAGCGGGTACGGGCCTACCCGCACCAGTTCTCCGGGGGGATGCGGCAGCGGATCATGATCGCCATGGCGATCGCGCTGGACCCGGCGGTGCTCATCGCCGACGAGCCGACCACGGCCCTCGACGTCACGGTGCAGGCCCAGATCATGGCGCTGCTGCAGGAACTCCAGGACGAACGCCAGATGGGGTTGATCCTCATCACTCACGATCTCGGCGTCGTGGCCGACGTCGCCGACCGGATCGCGGTCATGTACGCCGGGCGGCTGGTCGAGACCGCCGACGTGCACGATCTCTATGCCGGCCCGGCTCACCCGTACACGCGCGGTCTGCTCGAGTCCATCCCGCGGCTGGACCAGAAGGGACAGACCCTGGCCGCGATCGGCGGTCTGCCGCCCAATCTCATGCGCATCCCCCCGGGGTGCGCGTTCAACCCGCGCTGTCGCATGGCACAGGAGGTCTGCCACACCGCGCTGCCGCCGCTGCGCGAGGTCCGCCCCGGCCGGCACTCGGCCTGCCACTTCGCCGAGGAGGTGCTCGATGCCTGAGGTCATCCTCAGCGCGCAGGACCTGGTCAAGCACTACCCGATCAAGCGCGGAGTGCTGCGCCGCACGGTGGGCCAGGTCAAGGCCGTCGACGGTGTGAGCTTCGACCTGCACAAGGGCGAGACGCTCGGCATCGTCGGGGAGTCCGGGTGCGGTAAGTCAACCCTCGGCCGGTTGCTGATGCGCCTCGAGGACCCCACGGCCGGCACCGTCACCTTCAACGGCGAGGACTGGTCGCGAGCGTCCGGGAGCAAGATGCGCCGGCTGCGACGCGACATCCAGATCGTGTTCCAGGACCCGTACACCTCGCTCAACCCGCGGATGACGGTGGGCGACATCGTCGGTGAACCGTTCGAGATCCACGCCGAGGTGGTGCCGAAGGGCGGTCGCCGCCAGCGCGTGCAGGAGCTGCTCGACCTGGTCGGGCTCAACCCCGAGCACATCAACCGCTATCCGCACCAGTTCAGCGGCGGCCAACGGCAGCGCATCGGTATCGCCCGTGGCATCGCGCTGAATCCGAGCGTGCTGATCTGCGACGAGCCGGTGTCCGCGCTCGACGTGTCCGTCCAGGCGCAGGTCGTCAACCTCATGGAGAAGCTGCAGGACGAGCTCGGCCTGGCCTACGTCTTCATCGCGCACGATCTCTCCGTGGTGCGGCACATCTCCGATCGGGTCGGGGTCATGTACCTCGGCCGGATGGCGGAGCTGGGTACCGAGGACGAGGTGTACGCGCGCCCCACGCACCCGTACACCCAGGCGCTGCTCTCCGCCGTGCCGGTTCCCGACCCCACGCTCCGCGGGCGGCGCGAGCAGATCGTGCTCGTCGGCGACGTCCCGTCGCCGGCGAAGCCCCCGAGCGGATGCCGGTTCCACACTCGCTGCTGGAAGGTCCAGGACCGCTGCCGCACCGAGGAGCCGCAGCTCGTACCCCGCGCCGACGGTCGCGGTGACCACCCGTCGGCCTGCCACTTCGCCGAGCCACGCGTCGTGGTCGAGTCGGTCGATGTCTCCGACGTCGAGCCCGACGACCGTTTCGTCGACACCGACGTGCGTGACGACGTGCTCGCCGCCGAGGCGCCCGCCGACCTACAGCCAGGCCTGGACCGGATCGCGGCCCGGCACGAGGATGCCGGGCACGCGCCGCAAGACATCGCCACCGGGGGCGACCGCCGACCCGGAGACGACCGGCCGCCCACGTCCTGACGCCCGCGAGTCAAGCTATGGGGTCCCGTTGTCGCGGCGTGGTTTTCGCCGAAGGATGCCGAAGCG
>JBOFLR010000197.1:0-4897 GCA_051657965.1 Dermatophilaceae bacterium | reverse complement strand
CCACGGCCGCAGCTCCGTGAGGCGCACGTCTCCGGCATCCGGCCGATCGCCGACCTGAGAGCGTTGCCACGTGAAGATCTACGTGGCCGGGCCGATGTCCGACGTCGGCGCCGTGCGGGCGGTGCACCGCGCTGTCGTCCTCGCCGGGCACGAGCTCACCCTCGACTGGAGCCGCGGCCCCGACTCGACGATCATGAACTACGCTCTCTCGCAAGCTGTCTCGGCGAGGATTGCGGTGCAGGACCTGGCTGCTGTCCTCGCGGCCGATGCCGTCCTCGTCGTCGCCGGGGACGACGGTCGCGGGATGTTCGTCGAGCTCGGAGCCGCCCTGGCGAGGGCCGACCGCGGCGACCTGCGGCACATCGTCGTCATCGGCCCGATCACCCACGACAGCGTCTTCTACCACCACCCGGCCGTGCAGCGGGTCTCGGATGTCGCGGAGTGGCTCGCCGGTCTCGACCCATCTGAGGTCGACCGCCGACCCGAGCACAGGTGACGGCAGGTCGTCATCCGGACGACGTGAGCGCGGATGACGATGCCCTCATGGCGTGCACTGGCACGACGTCGGCATACGCTGCGCTCCTCGACACCGGTGAGGAGACCGATCATGACCCGACCCCGACGCCGTGCGCGGCCCTGGTCCTCTCGCGGCACCGCGGGGCTTCTCGTAGCCGCGTTCGCCCTCGTCGCGGCGACCGTGCTGCTGCCCTGGCCCGTCGCGTCCTGGTGGGCCGGGACGTCCTGGCAGGGGCCGGACGACCTGGCCCGAGCCGTCGGGGACGGCCTGGTCGGCGACTGGAGGCGCGGCGCGATGCTGGGCGACGGTGGCGCGGGCCTCGTCGAGCCGTCCCAGTTCTGGCAGAGGTTCCATCTCGTGAAGGCCGTCCTCGCGGCGCTGCTGCTCGCCGTGGCCGCGGTCCTCACCGCCAGATGGTGGTCGGCGCCGAGAGCAGGCTCGACGCGCCGTCGCCACGCTGCACGGAGACTGGCGGGCGTCGCCAGCGGCGGACTCGCCGGACTCGCCCTCCTCGTCGTGGTCGCCAACGTGCAGGGCGTCATCGCGCCGCTGTCGTCGGTGCTCGCCTTCCTGCCGACCAGCCCCGAGGACGCGGCCCTCACCTCGGCGGTCGGGGCGCTCCAGAACGACATCGCGGCAGGTTCACCATCACCGGTTGCGGCGACACTGGTGAGCGACTTCTCGACGTACCACGCGGCCATGGCCGTCCTCGGTGCCCTCACGGCGGTCGCCATGGCTGCGCTGGTGGTGCATGTGTGGCGGCGACGCCAGTGGGGTTCGGGCGTCTCCCTCGTGGTCGCGTCCCTGGCCTTCGCCCTCGTCGCCGCCGCGAACATCGGCACGGCGCTCGACCCTGCACCCGCCCTCGACGCCTTCCTGCGCAGCGTCACCGGTTGAGGGGCCGGTCGGCGATCGGTGCAGCCGTCGGACCGACGTGAACCGATGATCGGCGGCTACGCGAGCTCGAGGTCGAAGGCGTCGCCGATGGCGCGAGCCAACGCCGGCTCCTGATCGTCGAAGAGCAACCCGATCGTGTCGCCGACGGCGCTCGTTCGCACCGTGGTGATGTTGTCGCAGCTGACGACACCGTCGTGGTCCAGCCCGTTTCGCGGCCCTACCGGCACCTCACTGGCGATGCCCCGGATGGAGCTGGTGATCGGCACGACCGTGACCCAGCTCAACGCGTGCAGCTGGGACCGCGAGCTCACCGTCGTCGAGACGGATGGCGATCTGAGTGGACACAGCTGCCTCGATACCTCTACATGTCAACCGATTGGTATGCCGGACCGAGTTAGCGTCGCCGGTGTGACATCCGACGTCGAGCGGGCACTACCAACCATGAGCCCACCATGGTCCGCAGACCGCTTCGACGATCTCTTCCACGACACAGCGCCACGCGTGCGCGCCTATCTGCGCCGACGGGTCCAACCCGACATCGTCGACGACCTGCTCATCGAGACCTTCACCGTGGCGTGGACCCGGCTCGACCGCGTGCCCGAGCGGCCACTCCCGTGGCTGCTCACCGTCGCCCACCACATGGCCCGGCGACACTGGCGCTCACAACGCCGCGCCCACGCCCTGTGGACCGCCGCGGTCCGCGAGCAATGGCAGCACGTGGACTCGTCCGCCGAGACCGCCGTGCTGCACCGCGAGGACGTACTGACCGCGCTCGGCGAGTGCAGCGAGCTCGAGCGCGAGGCGCTGCTGCTCACCGCATGGGACGGCCTCACCGCCAGCGAGGCGGCGACGGTCGCCGGTTGTACGACCAGGGCGTTCACGGTGCGCCTCAGTCGGGCGCGCGCCCGCTTCGACCGGGCCATGGCCCACGACCCTCCTCGACCCCGCACAGGCCACTTGACCACCCTCGCCCCGATGGAGCAGCCATGACCCCCACCAGCCCAGCCGACCTCCTTGCCCGTCATGCCCCGCAGCACACCGGTACCGACGACCTCGACGGTCTCCTCGCCCGAGTCCGGCGGCACCAGCCTACCCAGCGGACGGCCCGAGGCGTCCGGCGGCTCGTGATCGCCACCGGCGCCGTCGCGGCCACCGTGACTGCTGCGACCCTGTTGCCGGCAGTGCTGAAGTCCGGGAACGGTACCGCTGCCGCCCTCGACCAGCTCGCCAACACGGCCGCATCTCGGCCAGCCGCAGTCATCCCGAATGGCTCTTACCTGCACGAGGTCACCGTCGAGAACCCCGACGGCATCCCGCCGGGGAGCTCGTCGACCGAGTCGGGTGTATTTCCACGGACGCTCGAGAGCTGGACCGAACCCACCGGAGTGACCTGGCGATACGACCGTACCGCTGCCGGACGTGAGGAGTGGTTTCGCTTCGCCCCGGAGTCCCTTGCCGGTGCCGGTCCGGGGACGGCACCTCAGGAACTCATGGCGCTGCCCGCCGACGAACAGGCGCTCCTGGACCATCTACGACCGGTCGTCGACGGGTCCTCGTCGACGGACGAGGCGATCTTCGTCTACCTCGGCGACGCCCTCCGGGCCGGGCACGCCCCGCCGGAGACCCAGCGCGCGATGATCGCCGCGATGGCCCGTCTGCCACACATCGAGACCGAGCGCACCCGCTCGGCCACGGGCACGCCGTGCCTCTCCGTCACCTACGCCGAACCCAGGCGCGACTTCGAACAGTACGTCTGCTTCGACGAGGGCACCGCGACGCTGGTCGAGCAAGGAACCGTCAAACGGGGCGAGCTGGCCTCCATCTCCGTCGTCACCGAGCGACAGCTGGTCACCTCGGTTCCGGCCGACGTGAGGACGAAGGCTGCTGCCACGCCGGTCGCCGAGGGGTAGCTGCGAGACGCCACACTGCCCGCCCGTGCCCAGGGCGGGCAGTGTGGCGTTCGGGTGCTCCTGGGAGCTGTTCGGCGAACGGCTTCCACGCCATCGCGGTGAGCCGCTCCGTGACCCGTCTGGAGACGAGGCGGAGCTCCCCTCGGTGCACTCCGGTGTCTACCGACGGCAGAAGACCACGTGACCCGGCGCTCGAGGCGCAGGCTTCGTTCGAAGTCACGACAGGGCTCGGTATGGAGAGCCCGTCGAACATGTCGAGGAACGAGTCATTCGTCGAGGCCGGTCCGACCTCGACGTCGACCGCGCGATGACGACGGCCGCCTTCGAGACCATCGGGCATCGAGTCGCGATGCGGGTGCACAGCCGCACTAGCGTCGAGGGATGCGCCGACTCGTCCTGACCCAGAACACCACCCTCGACGGCCGAGCCGACATGCTCGGCGACTGGTTCGACGACCAGGCGGCGGGCCAGGACGAGGTGAACGCGGAGAACGCCCGGCAGCGAGAGGCAGCCGACGCGCTCTTGGTCGGCCGTGGCACGTTCGAGTCGTTCCGCGATTACTGGCGCGACCTGGCGAGCGACCGCACAGGCGTGTCGGACTACCTGAGCCAGGTGCACAAGTGCGTCGTCTCCACGACTCTCGCCGAACCGGACTGGGACAACACGACCGTCTTGCGCGGTGACCCGGTGGACGAGGTCCGTCGGCTCAGGGAGGCTCCGGGGCGGGACATCGTATGCACCGGCTCCGTCGTCCTGTCGCACGCGCTGCTGCGCGCCGGCCTCGTCCACGAGGTGCGGCTCTTCGTGTCCCGGTCGTCCAGGGCGCGGGCCGCCCGGTGTTCCCGGACGACTGGTCGCTGCGAGGTGCACGCCTGCAGGAGGCCCGCGACCTCGGCGGGGTCGCGCTACAGCGCTGGGCACTCGCCCCTGTGTGACGACGCCCAGTCGCCGCAACGCCTGGTAGCAGAAGTACTACGTTGGGTGTCGTGGACGTCATCCCCCAGAAGGAGCTCCGCAACCACGTCGGGGAGGTGCTCCGGCGGGTCGAGGCGGGCGAGACCCTCACCGTGACCGTCGCCGGCCGTCCTGTCGCCGAGCTTCATCCGGCCCGGCGCCGCCGCCGGGTGAGCGGAGCCGCCCTGGCCCGGGTCTGGCAGGGTCCGGTGCCCCGAACGATGGATGACGACCTGGCCCGCCTCGGCGCCGAGCTCGCCGACCCGTTCGTCTCGTGAGAGCCGTCCTCGACACCTCCGTCCTCATCGGCGACGACGCCCCTGCCGACGTGGAGGCGGCCATCAGCGTGGCCTCGCTGACCGAGCTGCACTTCGGTGTTCTCCTGGCCGCGGACGACGACGAACGAGCGCGCCGGACCGGCCGGCTGGCCGCGGTGGAGGCGGCGTTCGACCCGCTTCCGGTGACACCGGAGGTGGCCCGGGCGTGGGGGCGTCTCGCCGCGGCAGTCGCCCAGCGAGGAGGCCGGCATCGTCGGCGTCAGATCGACCTCGCCATCGCGGCGACCGCGGCGGTGGAGCAGGTTCCGGTGCTCACGCACCACCTCGCGGACTTCCGGATC
>JBOFLR010000196.1:0-1960 GCA_051657965.1 Dermatophilaceae bacterium | reverse complement strand
CATCCCCCGGCTCGATCTGCGCGGCCGGCGGCCGGGTCTACGGGAGCTGCGCGCGGCCCTGCCCCGTGCCGAGTACGACGTCGAGGCGGCGCTTGCCGCGGTGCGCCCGATCTGCGACGACGTGCGCGACCGCGGCGCCCCCGCGCTCTACGCCGCCGCCGAGCGGTTCGACGGCGTGACCCCGCCCGGCCTTCGAGTGCCGGATGACGTCATCCGCGCCGCGCTCGGCTCGCTCGACCCGGTGGTGCGTGCCGCCCTGGATGAGTCCATCCGGCGGGCGCGCATCGTGCACGCCGACCAGCGCCGCACCGACACCACCACCACGGTCGCCGACGGCGCCACGGTCACCGAGCGCTGGATGCCGGTCGACCGGGTCGGCCTCTACGTGCCGGGCGGGCTCGCGGTGTACCCGAGCAGCGTGGTGATGAACGTCGTACCGGCCCAGCTCGCGGGTGTGCCGAGCCTCGCGGTCGCCAGCCCGCCGCAAGCGGATCACGGCGGCTGGCCGCATCCCACGATTCTCGCGGCCTGCGCCCTGCTCGAGGTCGACGAGGTCTGGGCGATGGGCGGGGCCCAGGCGGTCGCCGGGTTCGCGTACGGCTTCGACGACGACGGGTCCGTGTGTGAGCCGGTCGCCCTGGTCACCGGCCCGGGCAACATCTACGTCGCCGCCGCCAAGCGATTGCTCCGGGGCGTCGTCGGCATCGACGCCGAGGCCGGGCCCACCGAGATCGCCGTGCTCGCCGACGCGGGCGCCGACGCCGAGCACGTCGCCGCCGACCTGGTCTCGCAGGCCGAGCACGACCCGGCTGCCGCCGCGGTGCTGGTCACCGACAGCGAGGAGCTCGCGTCGTCGGTCGAGCGGGCCCTGACACGACGGGTGGCCGAGACGAAGCACACCGAGCGGGTCGGCACCGCACTCGGCGGCCCGCAGTCGGCGGTGGTGCTCGTCGACGACCTCGACGTCGGTCTCGATGTCGTCAACGCCTACGCCGCCGAGCATCTCGAGATCCACACCGCGGATGCCGCGCGCGTCGCCTCCCGGGTACGCAATGCCGGCGCAGTGTTCGTGGGCACCTGGGCGCCGGTCAGCCTGGGCGACTATTGCGCCGGCTCGAACCACGTGCTCCCGACGGGCGGCTGTGCGTGCCACAGCAGCGGACTGTCGGTGCAGTCCTTCCTCCGCGGCATCCACGTCGTCGAGTACGACGAGGCAGCCCTCCTCGAGGTCGGAGGTCACGTCGTCGCGCTGGCCCGTGCCGAGGACCTACCCGCTCACGGCGAGGCGGTCCTGGCGCGTGTACCCGAGGTCGAGCCGGCGTCCTGAGTGGTCGTCACGGCCGCGGGAGGATGCCGGGCCGCAGCACCAGGTCGGGTGGTGGGCGGCGGGTCCGGCCACCGTCGTCGGCCGGGCGAGGCGCCGCAGGCAGGCCGACGGCGATCGCCGTGGTCACCTCCCAGTGCGGTGCGACGTCGAAGTCCGCCGCCACGGCCGCATGGTCGAACGCCGCGAACTGCCGAGTGTGCAGGCCCATCGCCTGGCCCTGGATGGTGAGGTGCGCAACCGCCTGTCCGAGGTCGTAGAGCGCGTAGTCGGAGTACGGCAGGTCGCTGTCCGGGGCGAACCGCTGATGTGCGGTGACCAGGATCGCGCTGGCGTACGGGGCCCATGACCGGCTGCTGCCAGCCAGCCGGCTGACGATCCGTTCGTGGTTCGAGTCCCCGCGGCGCCCGACGAGGAAGGCCCACGGTTGCGAGTTACCGGCCGACGGTGCCCATCTGGCCGCCTCGAGCAGCAGCCCGAGGTCGGAGTCGTCGAGCTCGTGGCCGGCGTCCCACTCCCGGGGGCTCCACCGCGTCCGTAGCGCCGGCAGGACCAGGTCTGCGTGGTCGTCCATGGCGTCGATGATGCGCTTCCGGCCGGATCGGGTCGGAGGTGCCCGGCCGGCGTCGGTGGCCG
>JBOFLR010000195.1:0-6230 GCA_051657965.1 Dermatophilaceae bacterium | reverse complement strand
CCTGTCAGTCCACGGCCAAGCGCAAGAAGCTGCCGTTCGTGGTCGACGACGCCGCGGATGCCGTGGGGTCTCTCATCACGCTCGGCCTGCTCGACGCCCAGCAGCACGTGCACGCCCCACGCTGACAACGGAGTTCACCGCGTGCTGACCCGACGCTGAGCCCGGAAGCCCGGAAGCCCGGGAACCCGACGATCGACGTCGCGACGGCTTGCGGCTCACGATCGCCGCGTGTGACAGCTTTGGAGCGACGACACCCCGGGGGAGAGCCGGGCCTCGGGAACCAGCGGAAGCAGGTCACGGGTGAGGTCCAGTGCCGTCTGGCGGAACGCTGTGGAAAGAGGTCCGGGTCGGCGCACGGCTAGGCAGGCTGTGGCAGGGGGGACGTCATGGATCGGCACGCGCTCGATCCCGGACACCTGGGTGAGGCGTGCGACGCTGCCGACAGTGACGTTGACGAAGGCTCCGGCTACTGCTCCCGCGAGGATCTGGTCGACGCGCACGTCGGACTGCAGGGTGAAACGCCGCACGTCCACCAGCTCGGGGACACCACGCAGATCACAGGAGTCGGAGAAGGCTCGGTCGGACGGTCGGTACAGATTCGTGGCGTCCTGAATGACTTCCGGGGCGAGGTCCTCCGCCGACAAGCCGGTCGAGCTGCCGGCAGCGGTCTCGACCAGCCGGTGGCTGCTCGGGAGGCTCGCGACGTGCGGCTCCTCGAACAACACGGAGACATCGTCGTCCTCCGCGCCGGAACCTTTGTAGATCAACACATCGAGGTCCTTCTGGCGGCGGCCCCACGGATCTCGGAGAGGAAGCGTCCTGACGTTCAGCATGACGTCCGGGTAGCGGCGGCGAAACGCCGTGATGATGGGGTCGGTCAACTCGGCGGCGGCCAGCCGGCCGAGAAAGACGCCCAGCGTCAGGTGTCGACGATGCTGGTCGAGACCGTGGGTGTGGACGACCTGCTCGCTGATCCGGTCAGCGGTATCGAGCAGACGGCGTGCCTCGCGAACCAGCAGCTCGCCCGCTGGAGTGAGTCGGTTGCCGACCTGCCGCTCGAGCAACGCGCCGCCGAGTGAACGCTCCAACGCTTGGAGCTGTCGAGTGACAGCCGGCTGGCTCAGGAACAGACGCTGTGCGCCGCCCGTGACCGATCCCTCCTCCACGACCGCAAGGAAGGTACGGAGGTGACGAAGCTCCATGGCGCCCTCCCTGCGCGCCCGGCACGGGCGCCGACTGTTCCTGCGGCCGCTGCAGCCTGGCGGTTCAGCCTACCCACGTCTCCACGTCCGCAGGTCCGCAGGCAGCGACACCGACGCGCTGACCTCATGCACGAGACGCATGACCGCTTGTCCGGGCCGGACGTCGCCGATTCACTAGCGAAGTCCAGTGATTCGCGACGTGAAGACACGACAAGGAGACACCGTGAACCAGTTCCGCCTCAGTCATCTGATCATCGCGCTATCCGTCATCGGGGCGCTCGGCGGCGGTTTGTGGCTGGTCACCGCCGACGGCGCCATGGAGGCCGGTTTCCACCCATCACATCCGGTGCTCTTCGCGAGCATGGTCGGCATGGCGTTCGGAGCGTGGCGGGTGCGGGTGGAGCGTCGGACCGACAGCGCTCGTCGATGACCGGCAACGGCGTCGGCGTCGTGCTGGCCGGAGCCCACGGATACCTCGGCGCCGCGATCGCCGATGAGCTCACGCGCCGCGGAGTACCCGTCACCGCTGTGGTTCGTCCCGGCACCGACGTAGCAGACTCGCCCGCGACGTCGACAGTGGAGCTCGAGCTCTCCGACGATGATGCTCCTCGGGTCCTCCGCGCGCTGATGGCCGGCGGCGCCGGCTATGTGCATGCCGCCACCACGGCGCCGGAGGTGACCGAGAGGGTGCTCGACGCGGCGGTCGGAGCCACGGATGACCCGAACCGACCAGTGGTGATCGTTCAAGGAGCGTTGCTCTACGGCCCGACCGGGCCCGTCGCGGTATCCGAGGATGTCGTTCCCCAGGTCCCACCGTTCCTCCACGATGTGGCGGCGGTGGAGGGGCGGTTCCTCAATGTCACCGACGCCCGCCCGGTCAGCATCCGGGTCGCCGGAGTGCACGGCCGTGGCGGCGCGGTCACCGGTGCGCTGGCCGCCGCGGCGCTGGCCGACCGACGCTCCGGCCAGCCTGGGCCTGGAAACGCCACGTGGTCGATGATCCATGTCGACGACGTCGCACGGCTCGTCCATCTGGCCGTGACCGAACCAGGACTGCGCGGTCCGCTCAACGGCGCCGACGAGGACTTGACCGTCCGTGAGGTGGCGCGCGGCGTCGCCGCCGCTCTGGGCCTGCCTGGCGAGCCGGTCGCGTGGGACGCCGAGCAGGCTCGTGCTCTGCTGGGGTTCTTCGCCGAGCCGCTCACGTGGGATCTCCGGCTGTCGGCCGCGCGTGCTCGCCAGCACGGCTGGACGCCCCGCGGTCCCCGCTTCGCGACATCTGTCGCAGACCAGTTTGCCAGGGGTACGACTGATGGCGCACGCGGCGTGGAGACACCCGATGGTCAACCACGCGACACGCGACCGCCGGGTGCCGTCTCATCCGACGGCCTCGTCCCGAGCACCGACGAAACCGCAGGAGCACCGACATGAAGACCCCTCTCGATGTGGTGCGCTCGGTGCGTCGCCGCAATCAAGCGCGTATCGAGGAGGTGCGCCGCCGCAACCAGCAGCGCATCGACGACATCCGCAACCGTGCCCACCGACGTCGGAGGTCCTGACCGTGCAGATCGTCGGCACCATCACCGCCATGCCCTCCTTGAGCGGCCGACTCGTCGCCGTCCTGGGGTATCCGCCGCAGACCGTCACCCGCGGGGGAGGACGTCTCGACCCAGATGGGCGCTTCGTCCTCACGGTTCCTGACAACCTCCAGCCCGATGTCGACGGAATGGTCTCCCCGGATGCGCAGTGCGCCACCATCGACTTCACCCCGCCCGATCTTCTGGTCGCCATCCTTCCCGTTCTGCTCGTCCGTGGCGAGGACGAGCAGCCCGTCGGGCAGCTCATCCAGGCCACCGGGGTCGAGGCGTTGACAGGGGCCAGTGGCCACGCCGTCCACGCTCGTTGGTACGCGGCCCGCCCGGGGACGATCACCGGTACCCGGCCCTGCGGGCACGAGGGGCGGCCCATCACGTTCGACGTACGGCTCGACGCCGGCTGGAACTCCGTGCTCGTCGAGTTCGTCGCCGACAGCGACGAACGCATCACCACACCCGAGCAGATGCCCGTACTTCCCTGGCACGGTGTGCCGATCGACCGCACCCCGGCCTCGTAGCCTGCGTCCCGCGCCTCCGCGGGTACCCACCGAGCTCCGGCGACCAACGGCAACCAAGGAGACATACCACCATGGACCCGAATGAGGTTCGCACGTTCCTGGGTGCCGACACCCGGATCGCGGTGGTCTCGACCACCCGGGACGACGGGCGCCCGCACGCCGCACCAGTGCTGTACGTGCTTGACCGCTCGGACAGCGACTGGGGCTTCGAGCTGGTGTTCCTGACCGGGGTGCTGAGCGTGAAAGGTCGCAATCTGCACCGGACCGGGCAGGCGCGGATCAGCGTCGCCCAGGATGCATATCCCTATCCGTCCATTGTCCTCGACGGCACGGTGGCCACCAGCGAGAACGAGGATGAGCTGTTGCGCTGGGCGACCGCGATCGGCGGTCGGTACCTGGATGTGGATCAGGCAGGGGTGTTTCGCGACCGCAACGCGAGCGCCGGCGAGATGGTGGTCCGGATCGACCCCACCCATGTCATCGCGACGCGAGGCGTCTGACCTGTCCCCGGTCGAGCCTTCGATCGTGGGCCACCTCACGGTGGCATCGCGGATGACGAGTCCGGCCGTTCCGATGCCCGACTCCGTGCCGACATCGGCTGTTCGGCCGATGGTCGTCTAGCCGAACGGCCCATGTTCGGGTCGTTCGTCTCGCCGGCCGAACCAGGATCTCCTATGTTGTCCCTCGCCGCTCGGGTGCAGGACCCGGTGGCACTCGACAGTCGGCCCGGCACCACGTGCCCGGGTCGGCAGAGTCGGACTACATCGATAGCAGGGGTCGATCGTTCGATGGTTCTTCCGCAGGGTTCCCGTATGCGACGCCGGGCTCAGGCTCGAGGCTGTGTGCATCTCGGGCTCACGACCGGCACCGCCATGGGTGCTCGGCACCGCCGTGGCCTCATGCCTGGCCGGTCGGCATCCGGTGTCGGTGTCGGATGCCGTGGGGGGCGACCGTGAGCATCATCCAGGATGCCGGTGCGCGCGGATGGTCGGGCTCGCGGCGCACGGCGGCGCACATCGACGTCGCGGCGTTCGGCCACGGCCGGGTCCGGCCGGGTCTCACGGCCTGGCAGCGCCGCCACCGGCTGCACACCATGTCGGCCGACGCGCTCGCGGCCATGGTGGGGCTGCTCGCCGGGCTGTGGTGCCGCGAGGCGGTGTTCGGCGAGGACGCCGCGCTGTGGGGGTCCACCCAGGCCATGCAGGTCACCGTCGTCGTGCTCGCCGGCGCCTGGCTCGTCGCGCTCGCACGGCACGGTGCCTATGCGCCGCGCTACCTCGGCACGGGGCCCGAGGAGTACCGCGCCGTCACGCAGGCGGCCGTCACGATCGTCGCCGGTGTCGCCATCGCCTCGTTCGCGCTTCAGCTCGAGTTCTCCCGTGGTGTCCTCCTCGTGGCGGTGCCCGAGATGGTGGTGGCCACGCTGGCCGCGCGGTGGCTGCTCCGGCGGCACCTCGCGGCAGCGCGCGACCGCGGGCTGTGCCTCAACAGCACGGTGCTCGTCGGCGACGCCCGCGCCGTGCTCGACTGCGCCGCCCGCATCATGCACTCGCCACGGACCACCGGCATGCGCATCGTCGGGGTCTGCGTGAGCGACCTCGACGACCCCGTCGTCTCCTCGACCGAGTTCGCCGCGCTGCCACTGCTCGGCGACGAGACCGGCACCCTCGAGGCGGTCGACCGGGTCGGTGCCGAGGTCGTGGCGGTGGCCAGCAGCCCGACGATGTCCGGTC
The DNA here is from genome assembly GCA_051657965.1 of Dermatophilaceae bacterium. Lineage (GTDB taxonomy): Bacteria > Actinomycetota > Actinomycetes > Actinomycetales > Dermatophilaceae > JBOFLG01. The sequence goes on along the minus strand of JBOFLR010000195.1, from coordinate 1,182 downwards.
AGGCGCTACGCCGGCTCGGCTGGGCGCTCGAGCAGCGCGACGTCGACCTGCTCATCGCCCCCGGCATCGTCGAGGTGGCCGGGCCACGCCTCTCCCTCCGCCGTGCGAGCGGGCTGCCGATGCTGCACGTGGAGCGGCCGGTGAGCAGCGGCATGAAGTACGGGGCCAAGCTCGTCGCGGACCGCGTGGTCGCTCTCGGCGCGCTCCTGCTCGTCGCACCCGTGCTGCTCGCCGTCGTCATCGCCGTACGCAGCGACTCGCCCGGGCCGGTGCTCTTCCGCCAGCGCCGGGTCGGGGAGGAGGGCCGGGTCTTCACGATGCTCAAGTTCCGCACCATGTGTGCCGACGCCGACGGCATGGTGCCGACCCTCGCCGACGGGCACGACGGCAACCAGACGCTCTTCAAGCTCAGGCACGACCCGCGGGTCACCCGCGTCGGCGCGTTCCTGCGGCGCTACTCCCTGGACGAGCTGCCCCAGCTGGTCAACGTCGTCCGCGGTGAGATGTCGCTCGTCGGGCCGCGGCCGGCACTCACCCGCGAGGTCGACACCTACGAGTCCGACACCGTGCGCCGGCTGCGCGTGCGCCCCGGCATGACCGGCCTGTGGCAGGTCTCCGGCCGCAGCGACCTCTCCTGGGTCGACTCCGTGCGCCTCGACCTGTGGTACGTCGACAACTGGTCGCTCTCGGTCGACGCCCAGATCCTCATGCGCACCGTCAAGGCGGTCCTCAAAGGCCGGGGGGCCTACTGATGACGGCTCCGGCCGGTCCCGCTGTCCCGGATGGCGTGGCCGTCTCGGTACACGCGGCCGACGCTGGAGACGTGGCCGACCCGGTCGGGCCGACCCCGCCCACCGTCCCGGCCGGCACCGGTACCGACCACCTGCTCGCCCACCAGCTCGCCGACCAGGCCGGGAAGCTGCTGCTCGCGCTCCGTGCCGGCTGGACCGGCGACGCGGCCGGCCTGCGCGCCGAGGGCGACCGGCGCTCCGACGCGCTGCTGCTCGGGCTGCTGCACGAGCTCCGGCCCGACGACGCCGTGCTCAGCGAGGAGAGCCCGGATGACGCCCGCCGCCTCGCCGCCGACCGGGTGTGGATCGTCGACCCGCTCGACGGCACCCGCGAGTTCGGCGAGGTGCCCCGCGACGACTGGGCCGTACACGTGGCGCTCTGGGAACGTGG
>JBOFLR010000194.1:0-8255 GCA_051657965.1 Dermatophilaceae bacterium | reverse complement strand
CACCTTGCCGCCGAGCGAGCCCAGGCTCTGCGGGGTGGTGCCCACCGCGGCGTCGCCGGTGGCGACGTAGAGCCGGCCGTCGCTGCCGAACCGCAGCCGGCATCCGGAGTGCCGTCCGCTGGTCAGCGGGAGGCCGGTGACGACCGGTGAGCCGTCGGACACCGCGGTGGTGTCGCTCGTCATCCGCCACCGGAGCACCCGCACGTCCAGCGGTTCACCGCCGCTGTCGCGCACCGACTGGCACGTGTAGAACCGCCGGTTCGTCGCGGCGGCCGGGTCGGCCACCATGCCGAGCAGCCCTCCCTCGCTCTGCGCGAAGATCGTCGGCAAGCCCGAGATGGCTACTCGCTGAGGCGCGTTCGCGCCCCGTTTGCTCCACACCTCACCGGCGCGCAGGTCGTAGAGCAGCAGGTCGCCGACCCAGGTGAGGTCCCACGGGATGCTGAGCCCCGACACCACCGTGGTGACGTCGACCGACGGCGCGGCGACCGCAGCAGCGGCTGCGACGGACGGCGGTCGGAGCGGAGCACCGGATGACGGCGAGCCGGCGGCCGCCGACCCGACCGCCAGCGCGGGCGCGACCACCACCCCGGCCAGGGCAGCTCGCACGACCGATCGCAGCGCGCGCGTGGTCACCATGGACACCTCCGGGTCGTCACCGCCCGGGCGAGGGCGGGTCCCCTGCGGAGCAGAGCCTACGACGAGGTCTCGTGATACGCGCGTCGTTGGCGCATGACGACCGCTTACCTCCCTGAGGCGAACGACCGGCGAGGCTCACGGTGCGGTCCGCGCCATCCGGTACCGGAGTGCGGCCGCGTCCGGATCAGGCGGGTGGGCGTCATCCGGGACGCCGGGAGTCAGTGCGCGCGGTAGCCGGTGACGTCCTCGAGGGGGCGGGGGCCGTGGCCGACGTACCGGGCGCTGGGCCGGATGAGGCGCCCGGTGCGCTTCTGCTCGAGGATGTGCGCCGACCAGCCGGCGGTGCGCGCGGCGACGAAGAGCGGCGTCATCATCTCGCCCGGCACCTCGGCGAAGTCGAGCAGCACGGCCGCCCAGAAGTCGACGTTGGTCTCCATCCGGCGCTCGGGGTAGCGCTCGGCCAGCTCGGCGATGGCGGCCTGCTCGAGCTCGAGGGCCACCTGGTAGCGGGGAGCGCCGAGCCGCTGGCAGGTGTCGCGCAGCACCGCGGCGCGCGGGTCGTACGCCCGGTACACCCGGTGCCCGAAACCCATGAGGCGCTCCTTGCGGTCGAGGACCTCGCGCACGTAGCGGCGGGCGTCGCCGGTCTGCTCGACACCCTGGATCATGTGCTGCGCACGGCTCGGCGCCCCGCCGTGGAGGGGGCCGGACAGCGCGCCGATGGCGCCGGAGAGGCAGGCGGCGACGTCGGCGCCGGTGGAGGCGATGACCCGCGCCGTGAACGTGGAGGCGTTCATGCCGTGCTCGGCCGCGGAGATGAAGTAGGAGTCGATGGCCTCGACGTGCCGCGGGTCGGGCTCGCCGCGCCAGCGGATCATGAACCGCTCGGGGATGGTGCGGCCTTGGTCGACCTCGGACTGCGGCACCATCGGCCGGCCCTGCCCGCGCGCCGACTGCCCGATGAACGAGATCGCCATGACCGAGGCACGGGCGAGGTCGTCCCGGGCCTTGCCGTCGTCGATGTCGAGGAGCGGCTTGACCCCCCACAGCGGGGCGAGCTGGGCGATGGCCGACTGCACGTCGACCCGGATGTCGCCCGTGTGCACCGGGAGCGGGAACGGCTCGGCCGGTGGGAGCCCCGGGTCGAACTCGTCGTCCACGAGCAGGCCCCACACCTGGCCGAAGGAGACGCGCCCGACGAGGTCCTTGATGTCGACGCCCCGATAGCGCAGCGCGCCGCCCTCCTTGTCGGGCTCGGCGATCTCGGACTCGAAGGCGACCACGCCCTCGAGCCCGGGCCGGAAGTCGGGGTCGGCCTGGGCCGGAGTGGGTGTGGTCATGGCATCCCCTGTCGCTCGTCACCGTCGTCGGGCGCTGCCATTGTGCACGCCGACCCGCCGGTCGAGGTACCCGTCCGCGCGTGACACCCGTCGGGCCGGCCCGAGGCCGCTCGCCGGCTCGCGCCGACTCGCGGTCAGCGGCTGCCCTGGATGAGGTCGACGAGATCGGCGGACGGTGGCGCTCCATCGAGCTCGCGTGCCGCATGCAGGCCCTCGAGGGCGATGTCCAGAGCGCGTCTCCACATGTCGGGTCGGTGCGGCTCGCACGCGTCCATGACGCCGGAGACCATCAGGCCCACGAGCACGAAGTCCCCCACGCCGACGCTCGGATGCAGCGACCCCTCCGCATGTGCCCGGTCCACCAGCTCCGAGACCACGGGGGCGATCCGCTGCCGTGCCGACCGCGCCAGCTCCGGATGCGTATTGGCGTGCTGGAGCAGCTCTCGCAGGCCACGGTCCGACTGCTGCATCGCGAGGTGATCGGCCATGAAGCTTCGCAGGCCCTCCCACCCGGTCGCGCTCCGGAGGGCCCGGTTCGCGTAGCGGATCACGACGTCGATGTGCTCCGTGAACAGGGCCTCCACCAGGTCGCGACGCTCGGGGAAATGGCGGTAGACGGTCCCGACGCCGACCTCGGCAGCCTTGGCGATGTCCGCGTGACCGATACCCAGCCCGTGTACACCGACGAGCCGCCGCGCGGCCTGCACGATGGCGGCGCGGTTGCGCTCGGCATCCCGGCGACGGGTGGGCGTGCTGGGGATCGACATCCGGGGAGGATAGCAATCCGGAGCTCCGCTTCGAATTGGAAACATCTTTCCGTTTAGGGGTATGGTCGATCGGTGCCCACCATTCGAAGCCATGACATCGCCGTCCCCGAGGCGGATCTCGACGACCTGCGCGCGCGGTTGGCCGCGGCCCGCCTCCCGGACGCGGAGACCGTGCAGGACGATTCCCAGGGCGTGACGCTGGGCGAGGTCCAGACCCTGCTCGACCACTGGAGGAGCGCGTACGACTGGCGTCGCACGGAGACCGAGATCAACGCCCTGGGCTCGTCGTGGGCGCAGCTGGAACCCGACCTCGGCGTGCACTTCCTGCACATCCGCTCACCGCACGATGACGCGTTGCCGCTGTTGCTGTGCCACGGATGGCCGGGTTCGGTGCTGGAGTTCAAGCACCTCGTGGAGCCGCTCACCGACCCGACACGCCACGGTGGCTCGCCTACCGACGCCTTCCACCTCGTCATCCCCTCCATGCCCGGCTTCGGCTTCTCCGACAAACCTCGCGAGGCCGGATGGGACATCGACCGCATCGCTCGGTCCTGGATCCGGCTCATGGGCGAGCTCGGCTACGCCGACCGGTGGGCCGCCCAGGGCGGAGACTGGGGGAGCGCGGTCGTCGAGTCCGTCTCGCGCGCGCGGCCGCCGGGGCTGGTCGGGGTGCACTCCACCCTGCCGATGGCCTTCCCGACCCCCGAGGAGCGAGAGCAGGCAGATGACGACGAGCGCGCCATGCTCGCCGACGCCGACCGCTACGTCGCGGAGCTGTCCGGCTACTCGACCCTCCAGTCCACGAGACCGCAGGCGGTCGGGTTCGCGCTGGCCGACTCACCCGTCGGGCAGGCGGCGTGGATCCTGCAGCTGTTCAAGGACGTCTCGGACTCGGGCGGTCGCCCGCTCGAGCATTTCTCGCTCGACGAGATCATCGACGACGTCATGCTCTACTGGCTGCCCAACGCCGGCGCCTCGTCGGGCCGGCTGTACTGGGAGGCAGCCCGCGCCGAACGACCGCAGGGAACGGCGCCGCCCAACGACGTCCCGACGGGGTTCTCGATCTTCCCGGGTGAGGCCGTGCGCGCCTCACGCCGTTGGGTCGAGCGCCGCTACTCCCAGGTCGTGCACTACGACCGCGCCTCGCGCGGCGGTCACTTCGCCGCGATGGAGAACCCCGCCGAGCTGGTCGACGGCATCCGGGCGACCTTCACGTCGCTGAGGTGACGCGGTCGGCTCGCGCCCTGCGGTCAAGCGCCGGATGACGAGCCGTCGCCGCGTCGGTCGCGGAGCGCCATGTCCGGGGTGCCGGATCCGCGGATGTCGAACAGCTCACTGGCCTCCAGCAGCTTGCTCAGCTTGGCGTAGCCGTAGTTGCGCGAGTCGAAGGAGGACTGGTTGGAGATCCGCTGGGCGACCGGCCCGATCCTTGCCCAGCCGGACTCGTCCGCGGCGCTGGAGACGGCCCGGCGCAGCAGCGCGACGAGCCGGTTGTCGGCACGCAGCTGGGTACGGGTCGCCCTGCCGGGCGGTGCGGTGGGTGCACCCTGCTTCGTGGCAGCGGACTGGGCGGCGGTGCGCTTGGCGGCCGTCTTCCTGGCCGCCGAGGTGCGAGCGGCACCACCGCTCGGCGGCACAGCAGCGGGGCCTTCGGCGTCCGCAGTGCCGGCCCGCGGCGCGTCATCCGGCGTCACGTCGGCGGTGTCGGCCACCCCGCTCGGCGCGTCGAGCCGGTTGAGCACGAGAAAGCGGGTGCACGCGCTCTGGAACGGCTCGGGCGTCTTGGCGTCGCCGAAGCCGTAGACCCGTGCGCCGTACTCGCGCAGCCGCATCACCAGCGGGGTGAAGTCGGCGTCGGACGAGACGATGGCGAACGCGTCGGGGTGCTGGGTGTGCAGGATGTCGACCGCGTCGACCGCGAGCGCGATGTCGCTGGCGTTCTTGTTCTTCGTCTTGTCGAACTCCTGAACCGGGCGGATCGCGTTGTCGTGCAACACCTCCTGCCACGACTTCAAACCGGACTTGGTCCAGTTCCCGTACGCCCGGCGGATATTGGTCTCGCCGAGCGCCGACAGCTCGCCGAGGATGACGTCGATCCGGCTGGCGGTCGCATTGTCGGCGTCGATGAGCAGCGCGATCTGTGGCGAGGCGTCCATGGCTCGACCCTATGCCCGCCGTCTCGTCCCGCTCCGGATCGGGCAGGATCGTCCGAGTGCTGCGTTCCTTCCTGCCGGACCTCACCCCGCTCCGCCGCAGCGCACCGTACCGGCGGCTGTACGCCGGGTTCACGCTGTCGAACATCGGCTCCCAGATGGCCACGGTCGCGGTCGGGCTGCAGGTGTACGACACGACCGGGTCGACCGCCGCGGTCGGGCTCGTCGGGCTGTTCGCGCTGGTGCCGTTGGTCGTCATGGGGCTGTACGGCGGCGCGCTCGCCGACGCGCATGACCGGCGGCTGGTGGCACTCTGGTCGACCCTCGTCGCCTGGGCGGCGTCGGTGGCGGCGGCGGTGCAGGCGTGGGTCGGCGGGGCGCCGGTCTGGCTGCTGTACGGCATCGTCGCGGTCTGGAGCGGCGCGTTCGCGGTCGGCTCCCCGGCCCGCACGAGCATCTACCCGCGGATCCTGCCGCGGGAGCAGCTGCCGGCGGCGAACGCGCTGGCCGTCTTCGCGATGAACACGGCGATGACCGCCGGGCCGCTGCTCTCCGGCCTGCTCGTCGACTGGGGCGGCTACCGGGCGACGTACACGGTCGACTGCGGGCTGACCCTGGCCGCGACGTGGGGGCTGCTCCGGCTCGATCCGGTGCCTCCCGAAGCTCCCGGGGCGGATGACGACCGCGCGCCACGACGAGCCGGGTTCCGTTCCGTGGCAGACGGTTTCGGGTTCCTCCGTACCGCCCCGAACGTGCGGATGACGTTCGTCGCCGACATCGCGGCGATGCTCCTCGCCCAGCCTCGGGTGCTGTTCCCGGCGGCCGGTGCCGTCATCCTCGGGGGCGGTGCGAGCACGGTGGGTGCGCTGTACGCGGCGGCTGCCGCGGGCGGCATCCTCGCCATGGTGTTCTCGGGTCGGCTGGGCTCGGTGCGCCGGCAGGGCCTGGTCATCCTGGTCAGCGTGGCGGCGTGGGGGGTCGGCATCGCCGGCCTGGGATGGGCGCTGCTCGGCGCGGGCGGATGGCTGACCCGCGATCAGGCGCTCGTCGGGGCGCTGGCCGCGATGGCGTTCGCCGGCGCGGCCGACTCGGTGAGCGCGGTGTTCCGGAACACGATCCTGCAGTCGGCCGCCCCGGACCGGATGCGCGGCCGGTTGCAGGGGGTGTTCATCGTCGTCGTGGCCGGCGGCCCGCGGCTGGGTGAGCTGCTCGGCGGGTCGGTGGCCGAGCAGGTCGGCGAGGGGTGGACGGCGGTGCTCGGTGGGCTGGCCTGTGTGGCGGCGGTGCTGCTGCTCGGGTTCTGGCACCGCGGCTTCGTCCGCTACGACGCCCGTCATCCCACGCCCTGACGCCCCACCGACATCGTGCGCCGCACACCCTCGCTGCCACTGCCCGCCGTGTGCCTCGCCGTCACCGTCCGCCGCCGCCCACCCGTACCATCGCCGGCATGGATGCCGATCCTCGCGCCGACCGTGCCGCGGTGCGCCGCGTCGACTACGCCGGCGACGGGGTCGCCGAGTCCGAGCTGGCTGCCGCGCCGCTCGACCAGGTACAGGCGTGGGTGGACGACGCGGTACGCCGCGCGGAGTCCGCGGGCGACGTGCCGGAGCCGACCGCGCTCGCCGTCGCCACGGTCGACGACGGTGGCCGCCCGAACGTGCGCACGGTGCTGATGAGGGTGCTCGACGCACGTGGCCCGGGGTTCTTCACGGCCACCACGTCGGCCAAGGGGCGGGAGCTGGCGGGCAACCCGGCGGTCGCCGCCGGCCTGACCTGGGCTTCGATGTTCCGGGCGGTGCGGTTCCGGGGGGTGACCGAGCCGCTCGACCCCGATGAGGTCGAGGGCTACTTCACCTCGCGCCCGTGGGGCTCGCGGATCTCGGCGTGGACCTCCCAGCAGTCCGAGCCGGTCGCGTCGCGAGAGGACCTCCAGGCCGAGTACGACCGTCGCGCAGCGGAGTTCCCCGACCACGGGCGGGCGGATGACGTTCCCGTCCCGCCGTTCTGGGGCGGGTACCGCATCCGCTGCGACGAGGTGGAGCTGTGGGCCGGGCGCCGCAACCGGCTGCACGACCGCCTGGTCTACTCCCGCGTCGGCGACGGTGGTCTCGACGACCCGGCGTCGTGGCAGGTCACCCGCCGCCAGCCCTGACCACGCCTCGCTGTGGGGATGGAGCGACCACGACCAGCTCCGGTGGCTCGCCCCGGACGGGCTCGGCCTCAGGGTCTCGGTTCGTCCCGGGCGGCCTGGTCCGCCAGCCGGTCGACGAGGTGGCGGAGCCGGACGATGAGCGCCGCCGACGGCACGACCCGGCCCGAGCGGTAGGTGGAGAGTCTGGAGCGGGAGGTCCCGATCCGGCGCGCGACCTCGGCCAGCGGCAGCCCGGTCGCGTCGACGAGCCGGGCCATCTCCGCCGCGACCTCGCCTCGCTCACGAGCGCCGGCCTGAGCCCGGGCTCGCTCGACGGCGCGCGCGAGCAAGGGGCCGACACCCTTCGGCGCCGCGTAGGCGAGGTACTCCTCGACCTGCCGGGCGACGTCGCCCCACGGCTCACGGTCGATGGCGCTGGTGACGCGAACCCACGCGCCGATCGTGCCGCGCTCGATGGCGGCGACCAGCGCCTCGTACGGCCAGGTCTCGACCGGGTCGGCCGGGTCGGCGTCGACGTTGCGGAAGACGAGCGGACTCATCGACCCTCGAGCTCCTCGACGACGGCGTCGGCCAGTGCCTGCGCAGCGGAGACGACCGCCGGCCAGGCGTGCCACCGCTCGGCGAGCCCCTTGTAGGTACCGAGCTGACCGGTGACCCGGCGGTCGCGCGGGTCGGGTTCGCTGAGCCGCTGCACCAGAGCGGTCAGTACCGAGTCGTCGTCGGCGGACCGGTCGGCGTAGTAGTCGTCCAGGCCGACGAGAACCCGGGCGGCCTCGACGGTGCCGAGCCGGTCGGCGAGCGCGACGGTGTCGAGGTAGTCGCGCACCTGGTTGCGCTGGACCACGAGGTAGGCCTTGACTCGCAGCATCTCAGGGAGGGTGGGCACCCGGACGCGGACGTCGTCGCCGACGGTCAGCTCCTGGACCTCGAGTGGCCTGGTCCGGCGCAGCTGCCTCAGCCCTGCCTCGATCCCGTCCAGCGAACCGAGCAGGGTCAGTGGCGGCGAGCTCGCCCGGACACTGGTGGCCCAGCCGTCACTCGCCTCGACCGCCTCGACGACGGTGGCGTAGCGCGCGGCGAGATCCTCGAGCACGTGATCGTGGTCGAAGGACAGCCGGTGCTCGGCATGCAGCGCCGCGGCGGTGTCGCCGACGAGCACGGCATCCGGCACCATCTCCTGCAACCGGGCTGCGGAGCGCAGCAC
>JBOFLR010000193.1:0-3673 GCA_051657965.1 Dermatophilaceae bacterium | reverse complement strand
GCGGTGACGAAGTCGACGAGCTCCTCGACCCGGCCGAGCAGCTCGGGCTCGAGGTCGGTCCACGACGACACCGCCCCGAGCACCCGCCGCCAGGCCCGAGCGAGGTCGGCCTGGGTGGCGTGCGGCCAGCCGAGGTGGGCCGCGATGCCGGCCTTCCACGACATGCCCTTCGGCACCACCGGCCAGGCCGTCATCCCCAGCCGCTCCGGCTTCACCGACTGCCACACGTCGACGTACGGGTGACCGACGACCAGCACGTGCGGGGCGAACGGCCGGATGCCGCGCGCCTCCTCGACCACCCGCCACTCCTTGGTGCCGGGCACGAGATGGTCGACCAGCACGCCCATCCGGCGGCCGGGCTCGGGGGCGAACGCCCGGATCGCCGCGCCGAGGTCGTCGACACCGTCGAGCATCTCGACCACCACGCCCTCGACGCGCAGGTCGGCACCCCACACCTTCTCGACCAGCTCGGCGTCGTGCCGCCCCTCGACGAAGATCCGCGACCCGCGGGCCACGCTCGCCCTCCGGCCGTGGACCGCCACCGACCCGCTGGCCGTCCGAGCGGCCGACGCGCGCGCGGCGGCGAGGCGGGCGTCATCCCGAACCTGAGGCCTGGTGAGGGTCACCGGGCGACCGTCGAGCAGGAACCCGGGCCCGAGCGGGAAGCCGCGGGTGCGTCCGTGGCGGTCCTCGAGGTGCACGACCTGCACCCCACCGGCCTTCTCGACCCGTACGACGGCACCGCACCAGCCGGTCTCGGCATCCTCGACGACGGTGCCGTGCTCGGCCGGGTGCGCGACCGAGCGCGGGCCGCGCGGTTCGCCTCGACCGGGGCCGAGAACGTCTGATCCGTACCGGTCCGTCACGGCGCGAAGGCTAGCCCGCGCCGCAGTGCCCGCCCGGCGCTCACGCGCGGGTGTCGTAGAATTGGCACTCGTTCGTCGAGAGTGCCAAGGTGCCGGTAGGGAGGTGGCCAGGTGAGCGAGGACCGCCGCCTGCGGGTGCTGCGGGCCATCGTCCAGGACTACGTGCACACCTCCGAGCCGGTCGGCAGCAAGGCCCTGCTCGAACGTCATCAGCTCGGCGTCTCGGCGGCCACGGTGCGCAACGACATGGCCGCCCTGGAGGAGGACGGGCTGATCGCGGCCCCGCACACCAGCGCCGGACGGATCCCCACCGACGCCGGCTACCGGGTCTTCGTCGACCGGCTCTCCCAGATCAAGCCGATGAGCGCCGCCGAGCAGCGCGCCATCGCGCAGTTCCTCCAGGGTGCGGTCGACCTCGACGACGTCGTCGACCGCACCGTGCGCCTGCTCGCCTCGCTGACCCGGCAGGTCGCCGTCGTCCAGTACCCGTCGCTGTCGCGGTCGGCAGTGCGGCACGTCGAGCTCGTCCCCGTCGGTGGCAGCCGGCTGCTCGTCGTGCTCATCACCACCACCGGGCGCGTCGAGCAGCGCATCGTCGACGCCGGTCGCGACCTGCTCGCCGACGACGGCGAGCAGGCCCTGGCGGCGACGCGCACCGAGGTGAACGGCGCCCTCGCCGGCCGCACCCTCGCCGACGCCGCCGCGCAGCTCCACGCGGTCCCGGGGCGGGTCGAGGCCGACGCGCGCGACCTCGCGCGCGCCGTCGGCGACGCGCTGGAGGACTGTCTCGTCGAGGAGCGCGAGGAGCGGGTCGTCCTCGCGGGTGCCGCGAACCTCACCCGGGCCGGCGCCGACTTCGCCACGAGTGTCGGCCCGGTGCTCGACGCGCTCGAGGAGCACGTCGTGCTGCTCAAGCTGCTCGGCAGCGTCGCCGAGGACGGCGGCACCGTGGCCGTACGCATCGGCTCCGAGAACCCGTACGACGACCTCAAGGCCACCTCGATGGTGACGTCCGGGTACGGTCCCGGCACCGACCTCGTGGCCGGACTCGGCGTCGTCGGCCCCACCCGGATGGACTACCCCACGACCATGGCCGCGGTGCGCGCCGTCGCCACGTACGTCTCCCGCATCCTCGGCGAGTGAGCCGCCGAGCCGGCCGCGCGTCATCCGCACTTCTCACCCGCCCACCCCACCGCCCCCGCCGGAGGACCAGCCACTCGTGAACGACTACTACGGCGACCTCGGCGTCGCCCGCGACGCCAGCGCCGAGGACATCAAACGCGCCTACCGCCGGTCCGCCCGGCGCCTGCACCCCGACGTCAACCCGGGGCCGGAGGCGGAGGAGCAGTTCAAGAAGGTGTCCCAGGCGTACGACGTGCTCTCGGATGCCGAGAAGCGGCGCCAGTACGACCAGGGCGCGGACCCGTACGCCGGTGGAGCGGCGGCCTACGGCCAGGGCTTCTCGTTCAGCGACGTCATGGACGCGTTCTTCGGCGGTGGCGCCGCCGGCGGGCAGCGTGGCCCGCGGTCGCGCCGCGCCCGCGGCCAGGACGCGCTGGTGCGGCTCGAGCTGGACCTCGTCGACGCGGTGTTCGGCGGTCAGCAGGAGCTCACCGTCGATACCGCGGTCGCCTGCGGCACCTGCCATGGCGACGGGATGCAGCCGGGCACCTCGATGCGCACGTGCGACGTCTGTGCGGGGCGGGGCGAGATCCGCCAGGTGCAGCGCAGCTTCCTCGGCCAGGTCATGACCACCCGGCCGTGCATGACCTGCCAGGGCTTCGGCCAGATCATCACCGACCCCTGCTACGAGTGCTCGGGCGACGGCCGGGTGCGCACCCGCCGCACGCTCACGCTCAAGGTGCCGGCGGGCGTCGACACGGGTACCCGCATCCAGCTGGCCGGCGAGGGCGAGGTCGGCCACGGCGCCGGCCCGGCCGGTGACCTGTACGTCGAGGTGGAGGTGCGGCGGCATCCGGCGTTCCAGCGCCGCGGCGACGACCTGCACGCCACGGTCGAGGTGCCGATGACGGCTGCGGCACTGGGCGCGACGCTGCCGTTCGAGACCTTCGACGGGCCGCGCGAGATCGACGTCGTCCCCGGGGCCCAGTCCGGCCAGGCGGTCACGCTGCGCGGCCTCGGCGTCACCCACCTGCGCGGCACCGGACGCGGCGACCTGGTCGTGCACCTCATGGTCGGAACGCCGACCCGGCTCGACGCCGAGCAGGAGGAGCTGCTGCGCCGCCTCGCCGCGCTGCGGGGCGAGGAACGACCGCAGGGCCGGGTCACCGCACCGGCCGACGGCTCGATCTTCGGCAAGCTCCGCGACGCCTTCAAGACGCGCTGACGCGCCGGCCCGGATGACGCTGCCGCACTTCCTCGTCGAGCCCGTGACGCTCGCGGCCTGCGCCGCCGGCGACGTCGCGGTGGTGGGCGGTGCGGTCGGCCGGCACGCGGTCACGGTGCGGCGGGTCCGGGTCGGTGAACGTCTGGTGCTCGTCGACGGGGCCGGCACGTCCGCCACCGGTGAGGTCGTGACGGTCGGAGCCGGCGTACTCGAGCTGCGGGTCGACGTCGTGCGCACCGACCCGGAGCCGCGCCCGCGGTTCGTGCTCGTCCAGGCGCTCGCCAAGGGTGGCCGCGACGAACAGGCCGTCGAGGCGGCCACCGAGTGCGGGGTCGACGAGGTCGTGCCGTGGGAGGCTGCGCGCAGTGTCGTGCGGTGGCGCGGCGATCGCGGTGCGAAGGCACACCGCAAGTGGGATGCGGTGCTCGTCGCGGCGACCGTCCAGTCGCGGCGCAGCCGG
>JBOFLR010000192.1:0-2106 GCA_051657965.1 Dermatophilaceae bacterium | reverse complement strand
CGGCCTGGTGTGGCCGTCACCGGTGGGGGTGCTCCGCGACACCGGGGAGCGGCGCGGCCGCAGGTCGGCGATCAGCGTGTTCGAGCAGGTGGATGACGGGCGCCGCTGGCTCTTCCGCCGGCTGGACACGTTCGGCCGGCCGATGGGCACCGACGGGGCGCTGCGGGAGGTCGCCGCCTCGCGGATCTTCCGGCGTCTCGGCCTTCCGGTGCCCGAGGTCCACGTGGCGCTGCTGGGCGACGACACGCACCCGGTGGAGGCCGGTTCGCTGCAGGAGATGATCGACGGCACCGACGCCTGGCCGGACGGGTTCGACCCGTCCGCCGCCGAGACGCGTGACATCGGGCGGCTGCTCAAGGAGCAGGTCGTCGACTGGCTCGTCGGCAACCTTGACAGTCATCGCGACAACTTCCTCCGGTTGCCCGACGGGTCACTCGTCGGCATCGATAAGGAGATGGCGTTCGGCGACCTCGACGACGATCTCGTCTGGGTGTTGCGTACGCCTGTTCCGCAGCTTCGTCCGGACGCCGACTACCAGCGGGTGTACGGCGCGCTCTGGGCTGCTGCCATCCGCGGCGAGCTGCCGGTGCCCGATCCGGCGAGCGGGCCGCTCGGCGACGCCATCCGCCGGGTCACGGCGATCGACGACGACGAGCTCCGGCGGCTGATCCGTCCCTACGTGACGAATACCGCAGAGCGAGAACGCGTTCGGCGCGAGTTCCACATCGACGGGGTGCCGATCTCCGTGGTCGACGCCGTCATCCGCCGGAAGCACCGTCTCGTCGACGACTTCGCGCGGCTGCACGCCGAGGCGGTCGCCCGCCGCGCTCTCGGGACGGGCGCGGAGGGTGAAGGCACCGAGGTCCCCCAGCAGGAGGCGCCCGGATTCCGCGATCCCGAGAGCTCACCCGAACTGCCCGGTGACGACGACTCGTTCGGCGTCGCGGCAGAGCGTGAGGACGGCGAGGACCCGCGGTTGGCGAGGGACCTCGCGACCGGCTTTGCGGTACTGGGTGACTGGATCGGTGAGGGGGACCACGGCGTGGTGTACGCGCTCGCCTACCAGCTCGACCACCCTGCACAGCGAGACGTGCCCGAGGAGCTGCGGGTGCTCAAGGTGCCCCGGTCTGCTCCTCCTCCGTACTTCTCGGCCAGCGGGCAGGAGCGCTGGTCCGCACACGGAGTCGGTGACTTCGCGGTCGAGGTGGGCCACGTCCGCGACGCACTGGCGCAGCTGCCGCGGCTGCGTAGTGCCCACCCGCGGCTAGTGCAGTGGCCGGGCACGGACGGTGACGAGCAGTTCGGGATCTCGATGGACCTGGTCGACGCGCCGTTCTGCTGGGCGGTGTTCGAGTCCGCGCCTGACGCGCCCTTGCCGGAGGTCGTTGGCTGGGAGCATGTCGAGCAGCTGCGCGCTCTCGAGGATGAAGTGCGCCGGGCTGATCTGCGCTCCTGCGACTTCCAGGGGTTCTACCTTCCTGGCGGGGAGTTCCTCCTCGTCGACCTGATGGACGCGAGCGAGGTCGGCGCCGACTGGGAGCCGACCAGCCTGCTGGCCGCCCAGATCGCCGACCTCGCCGACAACCTCGAGGCGCGGCTACGGCGCTGGGGTCGGGCGCGCGACTGACCGAGCTGATGCCGGGCCGACGTCTCGTCGTGGACATCGCCTGCGTCCGCGAAGAAGGGGCGGCCGAGCGCGACCCGCCGAAGCCAAGCCAGCGCACACCACGTCGCCCGACGCCGAGCCCCATCGCGCCGTCGCAGGGGAGCAGTCCCCGACTGCAGCCCCTACCGCGAGTGGTAGGTGGCGTCCGACTCGCGCTCGCGACCCGGCGAGACGGGCAAGCGGTGGGGGTCGGCCGCCGGCTGGGGATCGTCTCCGAACTGCTCGAACACCGACGGCAGCCTCTCCGTGCGGCCGCCGTTGCTGTCGAGCTGCTTCGTCCCGTCCTGGTCGCGTGTTCGGTCGGCGTCCACCGGCCGTTCGGCGTCCGCGGGGCGCTCTGTCTCGACCGGCTGCTGGCTCTCGACGGGCGGCATCGGCGCCACGGGCGGTGTGGTGGGCGCCGCCGGTGGCCGGTCGGTCTCCTGCTGGGTTCGGCTCTC
>JBOFLR010000191.1:0-16109 GCA_051657965.1 Dermatophilaceae bacterium | reverse complement strand
GGTGACGACCCAGTCGGCGAGGTCTCGGACGTCGACGAGGGCGACCGGGAAGTCGGGGTCGTCCGGGACGACGACCTCCTCGCTCACCGGGTGAGCGAACCGCCACGGCCAGTAACCGCTGCGGCCGGAGTCGTCACCTGGACCGCCGATGAGGCCCGAGCGGACGATCGTGGCCGGCGCGTCGCCGGCGAGGACGGCCTGCTCGCAGGCCACCTTGGCCTCGCCGTAGGTCTCCATGTCGTCCATGACGTCACCGTGCAGGGGCGCCCGAAGCGCGGCGTCCTCGTCCTGCTCGAGGCGGTCGAAGGAGGCGTAGACGTTCCCGGTCGACACGAACACGTAGTGCTCGGTCGACAGGTCGCGGACCGCCCTGCGCACCTGGCCGGGCTGGCGCGAGACATCGACGACGGCGTCCCAGTGGACCCCCGCTACCTCCACGAGGGCCGCCTCGTCATCGCGATCCGCCGTGACGAACGAGGCACCTTCCGGTGCCGGCGCGCTGCCGCGCGCGAGACAGGTGGACTCGTGACCGCGCCGGAGCACCTCCTGCGCGACCGTGCGCCCGAGCCATGCCGTGCCACCGAGCACGAGGATCTTCATGGCACCACCCAACCACGCGGCCGTCACGGGAGCCGACGGCCGGAGTCGAGGGCGACAACCCGCGGAGGATCGGCCCTGGCCGTCTGCGTGTCGCCTCCCCTCGACGTCGAGGTGCCGGCCGTCAAGCAGGTCTGCGGGCGAGGAGGAAGGCCTGCGGATGTCGTTCGGGCCCCACCGGCGCTCGGACGAGCCTGGCCTCCTCGACGAAGCCCACGGCTGCGACGGCGTCGAGCATCGGCTCCACGCCCCGCTGGTGGCGCACGAGGGCGACGGCGTGCCCGCGGTCTCGCAGCCCGCGGCCGACGTCCCACGGTCCGTCGCCTACCTGGAAGGCCGCGAGCACGCACCCGCCCGGCCGCACGACCCGGAACGCCTCGGCGAGGGCCACCGGCAGCTCGGTGTCGGTGAGGTGGATCAGCGAGTACCAGAGGACGACGCCGTCGAACGACGCGTCGTCGAGCGGTAGGGAGAGCAGCGACCCCTCGCGAACGTCGAGGTCGGGATGGTCGCGGCGCGCCATCGCGAGCATGCCGGGCGAGAGGTCGACACCGGTGACCGCGAGCCCGCGGTCGGCGACGTAGCGCGTCATCCGGCCCGTGCCGCAGCCCGCGTCGAGGACAGTGCTCCCCCCAGCCTCGACGACGAGCCGGATGACGTGGTCGACCATGGCGAGGTCGACCGCCGCCTCGGGCTCGGTGCTCGGGTACGTCGCCGCGTACTCCTCGGCGATCGCGTCGTACGCCGCGCGGACCTCGTCGTGGCTCCCTCCCGGGGCCTCATCACCCCGGACGACCATGAGCGGGCCCTCGTCGGGCGTCGGCGGCTCGAAACCCTCGTGGTACCTCGCCGCGAGGACCTCGTCCAGACGGAAGTCGTCCGCACCGGCGTCGGCCCGGATGCGCACCCGGTCCAGGGCGACCGGCGCGGGCGTGACCACATGAACGACCTCGGGGACGACGCCGAGCGGAGCCAGCAGCCGGCGGTAGGAGTCGCGCATCCGGCGCGACCAGAAGCTGAGGTCGACGACGACATCGACCCCACCGGACACGAGCTCGACGAGGCGGATCCGCAGACCCTCCTCGAGCTCGGCGGCGACGGCATCCGGGATAGGCATCGAGCGGTGTCCCTGGCGCCACGCCTCCACGTCGACCGACAGACGCACCATCCCCGCGGCCTCCAGTCGTCTGGCGTGCGTCGACTTGCCCGACCCTGCGGGACCGCACATGAGGACGACTCGGCCGGCCACCGGGCGTGAGCGCCTCAGCCGAGCTGGGTACGGAGTCGGGTGGCGACGGCATCCGGGGTGAGGGCGGCGACGTCGAGAACGTGACCTCGCGACCCGTGGTCGAGGAACCGCTTCGGGAGGCCGAAGGTGTCGAGCGGGACCTCCACCCCGGCGTCCCGCAGCGCGAGCCCGACCTGGGTGCCAATCCCGCCGGCGATCACGTTGTCCTCGACCACCGCGACCCGGGTGGACGAACGCGCGAGCTCGACGAGCGCCGGAGGCACCGGCAGCGCCCACACCGGGTCGACGACTCGCACCCGATACCCCTCGGCCGCAAGCTTGCCCGCGGCGGTGAGTGCCATGGCCGCCATCGAGCCGACCCCGACGAGCAGCACGTCGACGTGGCCGTCGTCCGGCTCGGCCAGCACGTCGACGCCGCCGACGGCCCGCACGGCCTCGATGGGGTCGCCGACGCTGCCCTTGGGGAACCGCACGACCGAGGGGGCATCGGAGATGTCGACCGCCATCCGCACCGCGCGCGACACCTGCTGGCCGTCGCGGGGTGCGGCCAGATGCAGCCCGGGCACGACACCGGTGATGGTCATGTCCCACATGCCGTGATGCGACGCGCCGTCGGGGCCGGTGACCCCCGACCGGTCGAGCACCAGCGTGACGCCGGCCCGATGCAGTGCGCAGTCCATGAGCAGCTGGTCGAAGGCACGGTTGAGGAACGTGGAGTAGACGGTGACGACCGGATGCAGCCCGCTGAACGCCAGCCCGGCCGCCATGGTGAGCGCGTGCTGCTCGGCGATGCCGACGTCGAACGTGCGCTCGGGGTAGCGGTCGCAGAAGGGCTTCAGCCCCACGGGCACCATCATCGCCGCGGTGATGGCGACGACGTCGGGCCGCTCCTCCCCGAGCTGGACCATGGTGTCGGTGAACTCGTCGGTCCAGCTGCGGCCGCTGATCTCCAGCGGCAGGCCGGTCTCGGGGTTGATGACGCCGACGGCGTGGAACTGGTCGCTCTCGTCGTTGACGGCGGGGTCGTAGCCGCGGCCCTTCTGCGTGAGCACGTGCACCAGCACCGGGCCGCCGAAGGCTCGAGCCTTGCGCAGCGCCGCCTCGACGGCCTGCTCGTCGTGACCGTCGACGGGGCCGACGTACTTCAGCCCGAGGTCCTCGAACAGACCCTGCGGGGCGACGATGTCCTTGATGCCCTTCTTGACGCCGTGCAGCGTCTCGTAGACCGCTCCGCCGACTACCGGAGTGCGAGCCAGGGTGTGCTTGCCCCAGTCGAGGAACCGCTCGTAGCCACGGGTGGTGCGCAGCGTGGCCAGGTGGTCGGCGAGCCCGCCGCGGGTCGGGGCATACGAGCGCTCGTTGTCGTTGACGACGATGACCAGCGGCAGATCCGGCTCGGCGGCGATGTTGTTCAGCGCCTCCCAGGCCATCCCGCCGGTGAGTGCTCCGTCGCCGATGACCGCCACCGTGTGCCGGTTCGACTCGCCTCGGATCACCCGTCCGGCGGCGATGCCGTGGGCCCAGGACAGCGACGACGACGCGTGCGAGCTCTCGACGATGTCGTGCTCGGACTCGGCTCTGCTGGGGTAGCCGGACAGGCCGCCCTGCTTCTTCAGGGCCGAGAAGTCGTGCCGCCCGGTGAGCAGCTTGTGCACGTAGGACTGGTGACCGGTGTCGAACACGATGGAGTCGAGGGGACTGTCGAAGACCCGGTGCAGGGCGAGGGTGAGCTCGACGACGCCGAGGTTCGGGCCGAGATGCCCGCCGGTGCGGGAGACCTCCTCGACGAGGAAGGCGCGGATCTCATCGGCGAGTGCCGGCAGCCGGCCGACCGGGACCGCCTTGACATCCTCGGGGCTGCGGATGCTCTGGAGCAGGCTCACCGGTGCCGACCTCCCTCAGTGGACGAACGTGGTCGACGCGGTGTCGACGACCAGTCAACGGGTGCCCAGAGTCTAGGCGTTCCATGTGCGCGGGAGATCGGGGCGCAGCAGCGGCCGGTACAGCGAGCGATCTGCCGGCGATCGCGGCCGGTGCGGTGCGTCGACCGCCTCGTCGCGCCGGATAGATAATCATGCATTATGGTGTCCATCACGCCACGTTCTGCATGAGCTGATCTCCGGACGAAGGACCATGACGAGCGACACCTCGACCACCTCGGCCGCTCCGGCGGTCCGCCCGCCGCGTGCCGGCCGGTCCCACGGTCAGTGGGCGGTCGACGGTCCCGCGCCGTTGAACGCCAACGAGGTGTGGAAACAACAGGACGGCGGCCTGAACGTCCGCGAGCGGATCGAGCAGATCTACAGCCGTGAGGGCTTCGGCTCCATCCCACCGGAAGACCTCAGCGGCCGGTTCCGCTGGTGGGGCCTGTACACCCAGCGCCGGCCGGGTATCGACGGCGGCCGCACCGCCCAGCTCGACGATGTCGAGCTCTCCGACGAGTACTTCATGATGCGGATCCGCCTCGACGGCGGCGCCCTGACCCTGAGGCAGCTGCGAGTACTCGCCGACATCTCCACCGAGTTCGCCCGCGGCACCGCGGACATCAGCGACCGGCAGAACATCCAGTACCACTGGATCCGGGTCGAGGACGTCCCCGAGATCTGGCGCCGGCTCGAGGAGGTCGGACTGCAGACCACCGAGGCCTGCGGAGACACCCCTCGGGTCGTGCTCGGCAGCCCGCTCGCCGGTATCGCCGCCGACGAGATCCTCGACCCGACCCCGGTCATCGACGAGATCACCCGCCGCTTCGTCGGCGACCCCGAGCTCGCCAACCTGCCCCGCAAGTTCAAGTCGGCGGTCACCGGCCACCCGAGCCTCGACGTCGTGCACGAGGTCAACGACGTCTCCCTCGTCGGCGTCGTCCACCCCCAGCTCGGCCCCGGCTACGACCTCTGGGTCGGCGGGGGCCTGTCCACCGCACCACGGCTGGCCGAACGGCTCGGGGTGTTCGTCGACCCCGAGCGGGCCGCCGAGGTGTGGCACGGCGTCATCCGCGTGTTCCGCGACTACGGCTACCGGCGGCTGCGCACCAAGGCCCGGCTGAAGTTCCTGCTCGCCGAGTGGGGTCCGCAGAGGTTCCGCGAGGTGCTGGAGCAGGAGTACCTCGGGTACGCCCTGCCCGACGGCCCGCCACCGGCGCGCCCGACCGCACCGGGCGACCATGTCGGCATCCATCTGCAGAAGGACGGCAACCACTACGTCGGCGCCGCACCGACCGTCGGGCGGGTCAGCGGCGAGGTCCTCACCGGCGTCGCCGACCTGATGGCCACCGCGGGCAGCGATCGGCTCCGGCTCACCCCCCACCAGAAGCTCGTCGTCCTCGACGTGCGCCCGGATGCCGTGCCGTCGCTCGTCGCGGGCCTCGACGCCCTCGGGCTCACCACAACGCCGAGCCCCTTCCGCCGCAACACGATGGCGTGCACCGGCATCGAGTACTGCAAGCTCGCGATCGTCGAGACCAAGGCCACCGCCGCCACCGCGGTCGCCGAGCTCGAACGCCGGCTGGCCGACGTCGAGCCGCTGCTCGACTCGCCGGTCACCCTCAACGTCAACGGCTGCCCGAACTCGTGCGCCCGAGTCCAGGTCGCCGACATCGGGCTCAAGGGGCAGCTCGTCGCGGTCGACGGCGAGCAGCAGCCCGGCTTCCAAGTGCATCTCGGCGGCGGGTTGGCGTCATCCCACCGCGACGAGGCCGGGCTCGGTCGTACCGTCCGGGGGCTCAAGGTCACCGCCACCGAGCTGCCCGACCTGGTCGAGCGACTGGTCCGCCGGTGGCTCGACCAGCGCGCCGGCAGCGAGACGTTCAGCCACTGGGTCCACCGTGTCGACGAGGAGGAGCTTCGATGACCGTCACCGCCACCCGCATCCGGCGTCCTGTCCCCGAGCTGCGTGCGCTCGCCACGGCCGGCGGTCGCGAGCTGGGCTCCGAGGCGACCGCCGACGACGTCGTGTCCTGGGCGGCCGGAGCCTTCCCCGAGCGGCTCGCCGTCGCCTGCAGCATGTCGGATGCCGTGCTGCCGCATCTGGTCTCGCAGCATGTCCCCGGTGTCGATGTGCTGTTCCTCGACACCGGCTACCACTTCGCCGACACCTACGGCACCCGGGAGCGGGTGGCGCACGAGCTCGACGTCCGCGTGGTGAACCTGCGCCCCGAGCTGACCGTGGCCGAGCAGGATGCCGCGCACGGGCCGCGGTTGCACGACCGCGACCCGGCCGCGTGCTGCCGGATGCGCAAGGTCGAGCCGCTGCGCCGCGCACTCGGCGGCTACGAGGCCTGGTTCACCGGCGTTCGGCGCGACGAGGGCCCCACCCGAGCGCGCACACCGCTGGTCACGTTCGACGAACGCAACAGCCTGGTCAAGATCAATCCCCTCGCGGCGTGGAGTCACGACGCCGTCGTCGGCTACGCGACCGAGCATCGAGTACCGGTCAACCTGCTTCTCTCGGAAGGGTACCCGTCGATCGGATGCGAACCGTGCACCTCCAGGGTCGAGCCGGGAGCCGACCCGAGGTCCGGCCGCTGGGCCGGTCAGGCCAAGACCGAATGCGGGATCCACTCGTGACCATCACCGACCTGCTGCGCCCGGTAGAGGTCGGCCCTCCCCGCGACGGTCCGCCCCTTCCCACCGTGACCCAGCTCGACGTCCTCGAGAGCGAGGCGATCCTCGTCATCCGCGAGATCACGGCCGAGCTCGAGCGGCCGGTGCTCCTGTTCAGCGGCGGCAAGGACTCCGTGGTCATGCTGCACCTCGCGGCGAAGGCGTTCTGGCCCGCGCCCGTTCCCTTCCCCGTGCTGCACGTCGACACCGGTCATAACTTTCCCGAGGTACTCGCCTACCGCGACGCCACGGTGGAACGGCTCGGCCTGCGCCTCGAGGTCGCCCGGGTGCAGGACTGGATCGACGACGGCCGGCTCCACGAGCGGCCCGACGGCACTCGAAACCCGCTGCAGACCCAGCCGCTGCTCGACGCCATCGCCCGGCACCGTTTCGACGGCGTGTTCGGCGGTGGCCGCCGCGACGAGGAGAAGGCGCGCGCCAAGGAGCGCATCGTCAGCCTGCGCGACGACTTCGGCCAGTGGGACCCCAAGAACCAGCGGCCCGAGCTGTGGAACCTGCTCAACCCACGGCACCGGCCGGGCGAGCACGTGCGCGCCTTCCCGCTGTCGAACTGGACCGAGCTGGACGTCTGGCGCTACGTCGAGCAGGAGGGCATCGAGCTGCCGTCCCTCTACTACGCCCACGAACGCGACGTGGTCGAGCGCGACGGGATGCTGCTCGCCACCGGGCCGTGGTCGGCGCCACGATCCGGCGAGGTGGTCGAGCGACGTCGCGTGCGCTACCGCACGGTCGGCGACATGTCGTGCACCGGCGCGGTCGAGAGCGACGCGTCATCCGTCGCGGATGTCGTCGCCGAGGTTGCCGCCTCGACGCTCACCGAGCGAGGAGCCACCCGGGCCGACGACCGGATGTCGGAGGCCGCGATGGAGGACCGCAAGAAGGAAGGCTACTTCTGATGCACCCCACGACGTCCGCCCCTGCGCGGCGCCGGAACCGGCTCCGACACGGTGCGGGGCCCT
Source organism: Dermatophilaceae bacterium (assembly GCA_051657965.1). Taxonomy (GTDB): domain Bacteria; phylum Actinomycetota; class Actinomycetes; order Actinomycetales; family Dermatophilaceae; genus JBOFLG01. The sequence continues at coordinate 8,682 of JBOFLR010000191.1, read as the reverse complement.
CGCGATGAGCACCCTGCTGCGCCTGGCCACCGCTGGCTCGGTCGACGACGGCAAGTCGACCCTCGTCGGGCGACTGCTGCACGACAGCAAGTCGGTGCTCACCGACCAGCTCGACGCCGTGGAACGGGTCAGTCGCGACCGAGGGCTCGACTCGGCCGACCTCGCGCTGCTCACCGACGGACTGCGTGCCGAGCGCGAGCAGGGCATCACCATCGACGTCGCGTACCGGTACTTCACTACCGCCCGGCGCTCGTTCGTGCTCGCCGACTGCCCGGGCCACGTGCAGTACACGCGCAACACCGTCACCGGGTCGTCGACCGCCGACGCGCTGGTGTTGCTGGTCGATGCGCGCAAGGGGGTGCTCGAGCAGACTCGCCGCCACCTCGCCGTCGCCGCACTGATGCGCGTGCCGCACGTCGTCGTCGCGGTGAACAAGATCGACCTGGTCGACTACCGCGAGGAGGCGTTCGGCGCGGTCTCCGGCGAGGTCCGCCGCATCGGTCGCGAGCTGGGCATCCGCGAGGCGCACACCGTGCCGGTGTCGGCCCTGCACGGCGACAACGTCGTCGACCGGTCGCCTGCGACGCCCTGGTACCACGGTCCGTCACTGCTCGAGCTGCTCGAGGCACTGGACCAGGGCACCGACGCCGCCCACGAGCCGTTCCGGATGCCGGTGCAGCTTGTCATCCGCCCGCAGCGAGCGGCCCGCTCCCCCGAGCACGTCGAGTACCGCGGCTATGCGGGCCAGCTGGCCTCCGGCTCGGTGCGGGTCGACGACGAGGTGGTGGCCCTGCCGTCCGGCACTCGTACCCGGGTCGTCGGTATCGACCTCGGCGAGAGGTCGCTCGACGTCGCCGTCGCGCCGCAGTCGGTGGCGTTGCGGCTGGCCGACGACATCGACGTCAGCCGGGGCGACGTCATCGTCGCCGCCGAACGGCCGGCGGCGCTGCGGCAGGAGGTCCAGGCGCTCGTCTGCTGGCTCGGCGACGCTCCGCTGCATCCGGGAGCACGACTGCTCGTCAAGCACGGAACGCGAACCGTACGCGGGGTGGTGCAGTCGGTCGACGGCCGGCTCGATCTCGACGAGCTCCGGCTCCGACCGGCAGACCGTCTCTCGCTCAACGACATCGGGCGGGTCACCGTCCGGTTCGCCGCACCGTTGCCGGTGGAGCCGTACGCCGAGTCGCGGCGGGGCGGGGCCTTCCTGCTCGTCGACGACCACGACGGACGCACCCTCGCTGCGGCGATGGCCGACGCGGTCGCACCGGGCGAGCACTGACGACGCCGACACACCGTTCAGAAACAGGCGGTCAGCGCGAGCCGACCACGACCTCCAGTCCGCCGGGGGCCTCGACGTCGACCACCTGGCCGGCGGAGTCCACCGTGACCGCCAGGCGTGCCTCACCGACCCGCAGGCCGTCGACGCGTAGCGCACCGAAGGGCGCCGACGGCAGCGGGTCGAGGTGCACGACACCACGCGGAGCGTCGGCGCGGATGCCGAGCAGCACCGAGACGACCGCCCCGACGGACGCGGCGGCCCACGCTTGCGGCCGGCAGCTCGCCGGGTAGGGAGCCGGCGCACCGAGCACGGGCTCGGCACCGTAGAGCTCGGGCCACCGGTACGACGACGACGCGGCCACGTCGACGAGCGCGCGCAGACACCCGGCCGCGACCTCCGGATGACCGGCGCGAGCAAGACCGTGGGCGCAGATGGCGGTGTCGTGGGTCCAGACCGAGCCGGTGTGGTACCCGATCGGGTTGTACGCGGGGTTCTCCCTCGACAGGGTGCTGACGCCGAACGGGCCGAGCAGGTCGGGCCTGGCGATGGCCTCGGCGACCAGTGCGGTCTCCCGCTCGTCGAGCAGGCCGGTGCCGAGGGTGTGGCCCATGTTGCTGCCGATGCCGTCGACCGGTCGGCCGGCGCCGTCGAGCGCCATCGCCAGCACGTGACGCGACCCGTCGGCGACCCAGAAGCGCTGCCGCACCCGGTCGGCGATCTCGGACGCCCACGACCGCCAGACGGTTCCGTCCTCGCCGCCGACCGCCTCGAGGAGATCGGCCGCCCCGAGGGCTGCCTCCACGGCGTAGGCCTGGGTCTCGACGAGGGCGATGGGGCCGTCGGCGACGACACCGTGGGCATCGCGCATGGAGTCGCCGGAGTCCTTCCACCCCTGGTTCGTCAGGCCACTGCCGCTCTCGTCGACATAGCGGAGCAGCCCGTCCGGACTCTCGTCCGCGGCACGGCGCATCCAGCCGAGCGCGGCACGCAGCGGCGGCAGGAGCCCGGAGACCGTGTGCTCGTCCATCCCCCACCGCCAGGCGTCGTGGAGAACGCACGCCCACAGCGGCGTGGCGTCGACACTGCCGTAGTAGAGCGGTGGCAGGTGGACGTTGCCGTACTGGTCCCAGGCGACCCGCCGCACCTCGTGCAGGATCTTGCCGGGAGCCTCTGCCGTGGCCGGGTCGTCGACCGTGCCCTGCCGCCGGGCCAGCGCCCGCAACGTGCCGCGCGCGAGATCGGTGCCGAACGGGAGCATCATCCGCGCCGCCCACAGTGAGTCGCGCCCGAAGAGCGTGAGGTACCAGGGCGTCCCGGCCGCGGCGAAGACGTCGTCGTGGGCCGACGGGTCGCGCAGGATCAGGTTGCGCAGATCGTCGACCGAGGTGTCGACGGTACGGTCGAGGCGGCGATCCTGGGCGCTCACCCGCACCTGCGAGAAGTCCACGGCGTCGGCACCGGGTTCGGCGTCGAACTCGGTGTCGGCGTGCCGGGTCGCCGCCACGCGCAGCTCCACGGCCACCTCACCGCCACCGGCGACCTCGACGTGCCAGGATGCCGACGCACCATCGCCGTCGGTGCCGGTGCGAGCGCCCGGTGCCTCGACGCGTACCTCGTGGCGGTCGTCGGACCACCGGATGACGCCCACGTCGCGAAGATCGGGAAATGTTGCCGGAGAACGCGGTTCGGCGTTCCCCGACTTCACGTCGTGCATCTCTGCGCCGTCGCCCGAGAGGTGTACGGCGAGGACGGCGGCCACCGGCATGAGCGACCTGTTGCGAATGACCACCTGCTCGACCATCCCCCCGTCGACGAGCTGGCGCCGGCGCGCCACCTCCACCGTCGGGTCGTGGCCCCCGTCGCCGAGGTCTCGCGCCACGAGCAGCGTCTCGCCGGTGGCACCGACGCTCCGCCGGGCGATCCCGACCGGCGGTACACCGGACACGAGGAGCGTGAGCGTGTGCAGGATGCGGCGGTCGTCGACGAACAGCCCGGTTCCCTCCCCGCCACGACGGCGTGCGTCGATGTCACCGTCCGGAAGTGCCAGACAGGTCACCGGCGCTCGCACCAGCACCTCGAGCTCGTGCAGCCACGGCTGCTGCGTCACGACGGCGACGTCGGGGTCTTGACAGGCCTGGTCCACGGGGAGCACAGTGACGACACTATCGATTTGATCGTTCAAATCAATGGCTTTTCTGGTTTGAACGTTCAGAGTCCCGATCTGCTGGGTACATCCCGCAGGTGAGCGCCGAGGAGGGCCCGCGGATGACGCCGCACCGCATCCGGGTGACCATCCACGATGTCGCCCGCGCGGCCGGGGTGTCCCGGCAGACGGTGAGCAACGTCGTCAACAACCCCGAACGGGTACGAGGTGAGACCCTCGAACGCGTTCGCGCCGCGATCACCGACCTCGGCTATCACCCATCGAGCTCGGCACAGTCGCTGCGGAACCAGCGCACCGGCGCGGTCGGGCTCGAGCTGCATGCGCTCGGCTCCCACAACGCCACCACGGCGCCGGTGCTGACCGCGATGAGCGTGCGCGCCCGGCACCACGACTGCCACCTCGTGACGTTCGGCTCCGAGACGGGCTCCCCGATGCTCGAGGGCTACCGCTCGATGTGGGCCGGCCATCTCGTCGACGCGTTCCTGCTCACCGAGACCCATCACGGCGACCCTCGTCCAGACTGGCTTGACGCGCACGGCATCCCGTACGCGTCGTTCGGCCGGGTGTGGGACGACCCGACGTTCACCCGGTGGGTCGACGTCGACGGCGCCGCGGGGACACGGGCCGCGGTCGAGCACTGCCGAGCCGCCGGATACGCCACGATCGCCTACCTCGGCTGGCCCGAGGGGTCGGCGGTCGGCGACGACCGCCGACGCGGCTGGCAGGCGGCCTGCGGCTCCGCCGGAGGACGACCGGCTGGGCCGAGTGCCACGGCCGTGCAGGACCTCGACGACGCCATCACCTCCGCTCGGCGACTGCTCCGCGACCTCTCCCCCGGCGACGCGGTCGTGTGCTCCTCCGACGTCCTCGCCCTCGGAGTCCACCACGCCGCCATGCACCTGGGGCTCGAACCCGGTCGCGACCTCGGCATCGTCGGCTTCGACGGGTCCGAGACCGCCGCGATGCACCACCTCTCGTCGGTCGCCCAGCCGTTCGAGGCCGTGGCCGAGGAGGCCCTCACCCTCGTCGGCCGCGCGCTGCGTGGCGAATCCGCGCCCCCGAGGGGCTCGCTGCTGCTCCCGGGCGTCATCCCCGCACGAAGCACTCGGCGCGCACCTCCCTGACCCACCCGTCCACCGTCCACCGTCCCGGCCGCTCACCGTTCCACCCGCTCACCTGCCCGAACCCGACCCAGACACTCAGCCTCACCTGTCGGCGACAAAGGAGCCACCGATGACCAGCACCCGCACGCCCCGTACGACCACCCGCATCACCCTCGCCCTCGCCCTGACCGGGGCCCTCGCACTGAGTGCCTGCGGTGGAGGCGGATTCGAGGAGGAGGGTGACAGCTCCGCCCCCGAGTCCGCCAGTGGCCCGGTCGCCCTCAAGATGCTCATCGCTTCATCCGGCGACGCCGAGGCCAACTCGGTGAAGGCCGCTGCCGACGCCTGGGCGAAGCGGACCGGCAACACCGTGACGGTCACGGTCGCGAGTGACATGAACCAGCAGCTCGCCCAGGGCTTCGCGAGCGGCAACCCGGCCGACGTGTTCTACATGGACGCCGGCCGGTTCGCCGACTACGCCAAGCAAGGCAGCCTCTACGCCTACGCCGACCAGCTCGAGGACAACGACGACTTCTACGAGTCACTCCGTGAGGCGTTCACCTACGACGGCAAGCAGTACTGCGTACCCAAGGACTTCTCGACGCTCGCCCTCGTCATCAACACCGCTGCCTGGAGCAAGGCCGGTCTCACCGACGCCGACATCCCGAAGACCTGGGACCAGCTCGCCGCGGTCTCGAAGAAGCTCACGACAGGTGGTCAGACCGGCCTCGGCCTCGGCACCGGAATCGACCGGGTCGGAGCCTTCGTCAGGCAGAACGGCGGCTGGTGGCTCAACGAGGACAACACCCAGGCGACGGCGGCCACGCCCGAGGTCACGGACGCCCTGAAGTACGTCCAGGACAACAACAAGGCGGGCAACTTCAAGTTCGCCAACGAGCTGGACGCAGGGTGGGGCGGTGAGGCGTTCGGCACCGGCAAGGCCGCGATGACCATCGAGGGCAACTGGATCAAGGGCGCGGTGAAGAACGACTACCCGAACCTCAAGTACACCGTCGCCGAGCTGCCGGAAGGCCCGAAGGGTAAGGGCACGCTGCAGTTCACCCAGTGCTGGGGCGTCGCCGCCGACTCGAAGGCGCAGGCCCAGGCGGTCGATCTCGTGAAGTCGCTGACCACGGTCGAGAACCAGATGGCCGCTGCCGAGGCGTTCGGGGTGATGCCGAGCCGCCAGTCCGCAGCCGACGCGTACAAGGCCAAGTATCCCGAGGATGCCCCGTTCATCGCCGGTGGCGAGTACGGGCAAGGGCCGATCAACGCCCCCGGCATGGAGCCCGTCGTCGCCGACCTCAACTCCAAGCTGGAGAGCCTGAAGAGCGCCGACCTGGACCAGGTGCTCGAGGGCTTCGACACCAACGCCGGCTCGGTGCTGGGCAAGTGAGCACCACCTCCACGACCGCGGTGCCCGGTGCGGGCCGGGCGCCGCGGCGGCGCGGCAGCGGGCAGAAGCAGACGACGGCGGGATGGCTGTTCGTCACCCCGGTCCTCGTCATCCTCGGCCTGTTCCTCGTGGTCCCGATCCTCATGGCGCTGTGGGTGTCGTTAACCGGCTGGGGTGGGCGAGGCAGCCCGTTCTCCTCCCAGGTCGAATTCGTGGGCGGCGACAACTACACCGCCTTGTTGACGCAGGAAGGCCTCTCGCGGCAGGACTTCATGACCTCGCTGCGGAACACGTTCTACTACGTCGTGGGCGTGGTCCCGCTGCAAACCGGCCTCGCCCTGTTCCTCGCGGTGATCGTCAACCAGCGGTTCCTCCGCGGTCGCACCTTCTTCCGTACTGCGTTCTACTTTCCCGCCGTGGTCTCCTCGGTGGCGATCTCGCTGGTCTTTCTCTACCTGTTCACCGGTACCGGCGCGGTCAACCAGTTCCTCGGGGTCTTCGGCATCGACGGGCCGACCTGGTTCTCCGACCCGCGTGGCCTCGTGCACATGGTCGGCGACGGCCTGGGGCTGTGGAGCATCGACGCTCCACCGTCGATGCTGGCCGACACCTCGGTGATGAGCCTGTCGCTGTGGGAGTGGTTCAAGGGCCCGTCGGTCGCGCTCAGCGCCATCATGGGCCAGGTCATCTGGACCACGGCCGGCACCTTCATGCTGATGTTCCTCGCCGCCCTCCAAGACCTCCCGTCCGAGGTGGAGGAGGCAGCCATGGTCGACGGCGCCAACGCCTGGCAGCGCTTCCGCAACGTCACCGTGCCGCACCTGCGCCCGACGATCCTGCTCGTCGTGACCCTCGGCATCATCGGCACCTGGCAGGTCTTCGACCAGATGTACGTCATGACCGACGGAGGACCCGCGAAGACGACCCTGACACCGGCCTTCCTTTCGTACCAGACCGCCTTCAACCAGCAGCAGTGGGGTGAAGGAGCGGCGATGGCGTTCCTGCTCTTCGCGCTGATCTTCGTGCTCACCAGCATCCAGCGGTTCATCCTGCGCGACAAGGACGAGGCGGCGAGGAAGAAGGCCGAGCGCGCCCAGCGTCGCGCGGCACGGAAGGGGGTGTCGGCATGAGCGGCACCGAGCGGCTCACCGGGAGCACCGCCACCGCCGTCGACCCGGCGACCGTGGTGCGGGCCGAGAAGGATGTCGAGCCACCGAGGAGCGGACGCCGGATCACCGAGGACGGCAACCTCGTCAACAAGAACAGCCCGGTGAAGAAGGTGGCCGTCTACGCGGCGCTCATCGCGTTCGCACTGATGTACATCTACCCGTTCCTGGTGCAACTCTCGACGTCGTTCAAGACCGACCCGGATGCGGTGGACAACCCGCTGACCCTCGTCCCCGACCCGCTCACGACGGCAGCGTTCCAGCGGATCGCGGAGACCGACTTCCCGCTGTGGTTCACCAACTCGGTGATCGTCACCGTCTTCGTGACGGCCGGCCGGGTGTTCTTCAACTCGCTCGCGGGCTACGCCCTCGCGCGACTGAAGTTCAAGGGCCGTGACGCCGTGTTCACCGCGGTGCTCGCGGTGCTCGCGGTGCCGGGCATCGTGCTCCTCATCCCGAAATTCCTGGTCATCAACTACCTCGGGATCTACAACACCTACCCGGCGCTCATCGTGCCGCTGCTCGTGGACGCTGCCGGCGTATTCATCATGAAGCAGTTCTTCGAGTCGATCTCCCCCTCGGTGGAGGAGGCAGCTCGGATCGACGGGGCCGGTACCTTCCGCACGTTCTGGTCCGTCGTCCTGCCGATGGCCCGCCCGGCGCTGATCACCCTGACGATCCTGTCATTCCAGGGGTCGTGGAACGAGCTGGCGCACTTCATCATCGCCACCGACGACCCCGGTCTCTACACGCTGACTCGCGGAGTGGCCGGGCTCACCTCTGGCGGTCTCGGGTCTGGCTCGCAGTTCCCCGTCTCGATGGCAGCCTCCTTGCTGATGACGATACCCACGGCCATCGTCTTCGTCTTCTTCCAGCGGTACTTCACCCAGGGAGCGAATGCAGGCGCCGAGAAGGGCTGAGGCCGCCGTCAGACGGCGCCCGGAGGGCGCGGCTCGGGCCGGGGTCACGAGGGAACCCGGCCCGGGCCGTCGCGCTCCATCCGGAGCTAGCCTCGGGTGGATGACGCCTGCCCGCCATCCGCTCGACGTCGCCGGAGGTCGGCCACCGGTGCGCGTCAACCAGGTGGGCTGTCTCGCCGGCCTGCCGCTGGGCGCGACCGTGGTCACCGCGGCTCGCTCCCCGCTCTCGTGGCGGCTCCTCGACCGCCGCGACCACGTCCTCGCCGAGGGGCGTTCGACCCCGTGGCCCGAGCGGCCCGACCCGACCTCCGAGGAGTCGGTGCACGTCATCCGGCTCGACCGAGCACCCGACGCCGGCTCCGGGTGCCGCCTCGAGGTGGGCGGTGCGCGAAGCCACCCCTTCACCGTCGGCGCTCCCCCGTACGACGCGCTGGCCCGAGACGCTCTGCGCTTCTTCACCCTCCAGCGCTCCGGTGCCGAGCTCCCGGCCGAGCCGTGGGGAGCGTACGCGCGCCCGGCCGGACACCTCGGTGTCGCTCCGAACCGGGGCGACACCGCGGTCAAGGGCTGGACCGGCCCGGATGCCGAGCGGCTCTACCCCGGCTGGCGTCCGACCGGCCGCTACGACGTCTCGGGCGGCTGGTACGACGCGGG
>JBOFLR010000190.1:0-9440 GCA_051657965.1 Dermatophilaceae bacterium | reverse complement strand
AGGGTCGCGGTGTCGTCCATCGGGCGCCTCGCTTGAGGGGATGACGGTGGACGGCGCGGTCGGCCGCCGGCAAGAAGTTAGGCAACCCTAACTCGAGTCGGCCATCAGCGTCGACCCTCCACGGCCAGCCTGCTCCACGCGGTGCCGGGCTCGGGGCGAGGCGAGCGGCTGGGCGAGGCGGGGCGGCTAGGCCCTGTTGCGAAAGACGGTCCGCGTCCTCGATGCGCTCCTGTGACGCCGGCTACGACGCGGAAACCGGGGCGAGCACGACGACTTCGGCGTCGTAACCGGCGTCATCACGTCATGAGGCCTCGGACGGAGAGACTTTCGCAACACGCCCTAGGTGAGGCGGGGCGAGGCGGGGCGGGTGGCTGGGCGAGGCGGGGGTAGGGCGGCAGGGCGAGGTATCTCAGGGCGAGCCGAGGTGTGGCGACGCTCAAGCACTGGCGCCGGTGTAGCGGCGCAGCGACGCGCGCCATGCCACGCTCGCCAACCCCACTCCGGCCACGGCGACCGCGGGTGACGCCACGAGCCACCACCACGGCAGCCGGCCGAGCAGCGCCTCGGCCGGCACCGTCGTGAGCAGGGCCACCGGGACCACCACGAGCACGGTCTGCAGCGGCTGCCGGTAGGCCTGCACCGGGAACCGCGACAGCTCGACGAGCGAGAACGAGACGGTGTCGAGCTCGTCGGCGCCGACGAGCAGCACCGCGAGCGCCATCAAGCCGAGCACCAGTGCGTAGAGCAGCGCCACCGCGGCGAGCAGCAGCACGGCGAACGCCCCGATGTCGGGCACCGCCGGCACCTGCCCGGCGACGCCCAGCCCCACCCCGACCAGCACCAGCCCGAGCACCGGGTCGACGAGGTTGTGCATACCGACGTGGCGCAGCGTGACCAGCACCTGGGAGTCGACCGGCTGGGTGAGCACGTGGTCGAGCGTGCCGCGCCGCACGTACTCGGTCATCCGGCGCAGGTTCGGCTCGAAGAACGCCTGCCGGATGCCGTTGACCGCGAAGAACAGCCCGACCACGACGAGCACCTCGCCGTACTCCCAGCCGGCGATGTCACCCGTGAACCGGAAGTACACCGACACCCCGATGCCGGCCCAGGCCATCCAGAACGCACTGGTCAGCGTCTTGGCGATGAGGTCGGCCCGGTACTCGAGCTGCTCGGCGACGGCTGCCCGCCAGCACACCGCGAGGATGTGCGCGTACCGCCGCCAGCCACCCGGCACCTCCCCGGCGGATGCAGCGCGCCGCGCCCGAGCAGACGCCCACCTCCCCCGCAGCGGTCCTCGGGCACCGCGCGACGCTCGGGCGGTCCGCCGACCGCTGTGCTGGCGCTCCTCGTCGGCACCCTGCCGTGCGGGCGTCATCCGGCCACCGCCTGGTACCGGCGCACCCCGCGCCGCCAGCCGAGCACGTAGAGCAGGGCGAAGGCGAGAGCCCAGGCCAGCCCGACCCCGAAGCCGGCGGCGATCTCGGCACCGCTCAGCCGGCCGGCGGTCAGCTCGGCCGGGAACCCGAGGGTCGACCGGAACGGCAGCACGACCGCGACGTCGCGCAGCCACCCGGGCATCAGCTCGAGGGGTGCGACCCAACCCGAGGCGAACGACCCCACCCCCCAGACCAGCATCCAGATGTTCGTCGTCTGGGTGCTCCAGAAGCCGAGCAGTGCGATGGTCGACCCCATGACGATGCTCACGACCCACCCGAGCGCAGCCGCCAGCACGGCGAGGAGCACGTCGGTCGGCCCGAGGCGGTAGTCGAGGCCGGGAACGAGCAGCGCGGCCAGCACCAGCAGCGGCACCAGCCCGGTGACCATCACCAGCCGATGGCCGAGATCGCCGATGGCGTACTGCCAGAACGGGTGCACCGGGCGGAGCAGCTTGGTCGACAGGTCACCGGAGCGCACATCCTGGTCCCACTCCCACACGACGTGCTGGCCCGAGGTGTACCAGATGAGCGCGGCGGCAGCGTAGTACGCGAGGAAGTCGCCGGTGGTCCAGCCCGCAGGTGGTCCGGACTCGGCGACCACGGTCAGCCACACCGCCATGAGCAGCAGCGGGAACACACCGCTGATCACCCACAGCACCATCCGGCCGCGGTAGGTGACGGCGACCTGGATCGACGAGCGCACCAGACCGCCGCACGACCGCACGAAGCCGCCGACCCCACCGGGCCACGGTGGCCGCGGCCCGAGCGGCCCGAGCGGCCCGAGCGGCCCGAGCGGGAGCGGGTCGCGGGCGCCGTCGTCGGCTCGGAGAGCGGCAGCATCAGCCACGGTCGAACACCTCCCGGATGACGTCCTCGACCGGGGGGTCCTCGATGGAGACATCGTCGACCGCGTGCTCGGTGAGCAGGCGGGCCGCCACCTCGGTGGTGTGGGCTCTCGGCACCTCGAGGGCGACGGTGGCGCCGTCCGCCGCCACGACGCTGCCGAACCCGGCGAGGGTGGCCGCGTCGACCGGCCGGCGGAACGTGACCCGCACCCGGCGGTTCGGCGCGTGCCGCTCGACGAGCGCGGAGAGGTCGCCGTCGAAGTGCAGGCGGCCGCGGTCGATGACGAGCACCCGGCTCGCGAGTGCGGTGACGTCGCCCATGTAGTGGCTGGTGAGCAGGATCGTCGAGCCGCGCCTCCGGTTGTGCTCGCGGAGGAACGAGCGCAACACCGCCTGCCCGTTCACGTCGAGGCCGAGGGTCGGCTCGTCGAGGAACAGCACGTCGGGGTCGTGCAGCAGCGCGGCGGCGAGCTCGCACCGCATGCGCTCGCCGAGGCTGAGCACCCGCACCTGCTTCCCGAGCAGCGGCTCCAGGTCGAGCAGGCCGACCAGCTCGTCGAGGGTGGCTCGGTAGCGCGCCGCCGGCACCCGGTAGATGGTGCGGTGCACCTCGAAGGCGTCGAGGGCGGGGAGATCCCAGAACAGCGAGTTGCGCTGCCCCATCACGAGCGAGATGCGGGAGAGGAACGCGGCCTCGCGGCGGAACGGCTCGTGCCCGAGCACCCGGACCGTGCCCGCGGTGGGATACAGCAGACCGGACAGACACTTCAACGTGGTCGTCTTGCCGGCACCGTTGGGCCCGAGGAAGCCGACCACCTCACCCTCGGCGATGTCGAACCCCACACCGTCGACCGCGCGTACCTCGGTGTGCTCTCGCCGGACGACGCCGCGCAGCGATGCCCGCAGCCCCGCCGCGCGCCGATGCACCCGGAAGTGCTTGACCAGCTCGCGCACCTCGACCGTCATCCGTCATCCCCCTCGACCGTCACCAGCTCGCGCCCCTCGACCGTCATCCGCCGTCGAGCGTCACGGGCCACACCCGTCGACCACCACGGTCCACACCCCTCGACCACCACCTGCCCGAGCCTAGGCACCCGCGCCGACACTGCGCGCGGTGTTTTCTGCGGCATCAGAAGCAACCCGCGTGGTCAGGAGGTTCTCGCAGAGTCAGGGCGCTATATCGCCCTGACTGGACGGGATGCTCCTGATCCCGCGATCAGGGGGCGTCTGGGCGTGCCGGGTGGTCTGGGCGGTCGGGGTGGTCTGGGCGGTCGGGGTGGTCGGGGTGGTCGGGGTGGTCTGGGCGGTCGGGGTGGTCGAGGCGGTCCGGGTCGGCGAGCAGGGTGCGGATGACGTCGGCCAGATGCCCCGCATGCGCGCCGTCGACGAGCCGGTGGTCGGCGGTGGCCACGAGCACCGCCACCGGCCGCACGACGATCTCTCCGTCGACCACCACCGCCTTCTCCTGGACGGCGCCGACCGCCAGGTACACCGGGGTGCGGGCCAGGGGCATCGGTGCGAGGAACGCCTCGTCGAGCCCCAAACTGCCGACGTTCGAGACGAAGGCGGTCCCCAGGGGAAAGCCCGGCTGCCCGAAGGCGCGCAGGCCGAACCCGCCGGCGACCAGGCTCGCGACCGACATCACCGGCCGCATCAGCCAGGTCGGTGCCAGCCGCACGATCCCCGAGGTGCGCCGGTAGGCGAAGTCTTCCCCGCGGCGCAGCCGCACCGCCCCGGCGTCGACCGCCGTCGCCACTTCGGCGGGCGTCATCCGGTCGACCGCCAGCACCTTGACCGGGGCGAGGTCGGAGCCCTGCTCGATGTCGACGGCGAACCCGATGTCACACGACTCGAGCGGTGCCACCCGCCCGAGCACGACGCGTGCGCGGATCTCCGGCATCTCCCGGAGCGCCCGCCCGAGCGCGGCACCGACGACATGGGTCAGCGTCACCCGGATGCCGGTGGCGGCCCGCACGCGGTCGCAGTACGCGAGCGCGGCCGTGACGTCGGCCTCCATCCGCGCGTAGATACGGCCGTCGCGCGACGGCCGCCAGGTGGCCACCGCGATCTTGCGGCGCACCGGCGTGCGAGTCCGGGCCTGCGTCACTCGCTGTCGGCGGCTCACTCGGTCATCCTCTCCCGCGAGGACGCAGGAGAGCCGTGAGGGATGCCGGTGAGCGCCACCCGCGTGACCGCGCGAGGTACGCCGTGGGTCGCCGCCAGCAGCGCGACCCGGCGCGGCAGGCGCAGGTGGGAGCGGCCCGCCTCGACCGCGGCGACGAGCCGCCGGGCGACGTCGTCGGGGTCGAGATGCGGGAGCAGTCGGGCGCGAAGCAGTCGGTCGAAGGATGCCGACGCGCCGGCGTGCTCGCCGACGCGCGCCATCATCGGCGAGGTGACCGGCCCGATCTCGACGGCCAGCGTGGTGACCGGACTGCCGCGCAGCTCGGCGCGCAGCCCGGCGGTGAGTGCGGTCAGCCCGGCCTTGGTCGCGCCGTACAGCGCCATCCCGGGGAACGTCGCGACACCGGCGAGCGAGGACACGTTGACGAGCGACCCGCGACCGCGGTCGAGCATGCCGGGCAGGGCCTGGCGCGCGAGCTCGGCCGGGGCCACGAGGTTGAGCGCCACGGTGTCCGCGACGTCGCCGGCGGTCGCGTCGACGAGGTGGCCCACGGTCTCCACGCCCGCGTTGTTGACGAGCACGTCGACCGGTCCGTGACCGGCCTCGGCGCGATCGACGAGACCGGCGAGCCGCGTGGGTGCGGTGAGGTCGGCCGGGAGGGCGGCGGCGCCCGGTCCCAGGCCGGCCACGAGCTCCTCGAGGGCGTCCCGGCTGCGTGCTACGAGAGTGGTGCGGGCACCGGCATCCGCGAAACGCCGCGCGAGCGCCGTGCCGAGGGTGCCGGTGGCACCGGTGAGCAGGACGTGGGCACCGGTGACGCGCATGCCAGCCAGTGTGCGGGATGGCGAGGGGCTCGACCCGCCGCAGCAGGGCAGGTCCCGTATCGCGGGCGGTGACCTCGGGCCCGGAGCCGGAGGAGTACTGGTCGACGATGCCTCAATCTGGGGCGGCCGCAGCCCGAGGCCGATCCGACCGATGAACCGGATCGGCCGACATCTACAGGCTCAGCAGTGGAACGATCGACGATGTGTCTCGCCCGATTCCGACGTTGCTGTTCCACATCACCCGGATCGAGCGCCTGCCCAGTGTCGTCGAACATGGCCTTCTCGCGGACAGCGTCTGTGCCGCACGTGGCGTGTCGGGAGTGGCCCTGGGCAATGTTGAGATCAAACGTCGACGAGCCGTGCGTGATGTTCTCTGCGGTAGCGGAGGGGTGGTCGCCGATTACGTCCCGTTCTACTTCGCGCCACGTAGCCCCATGCTGAACACGATCTCGCGCGGCAATGTCTCCGCCGAGGCCGCCGATCAGGAGCAGATCGTTTACCTGGTAACGAGTACCCAGCAGCTCGCCACGCACGACATCCCCTTCGTCACCACGGATCGCAACGCCGCCCTTGAGCACGCCACCTTCCGCGACGACGACGCGGCGCTCGACAGTTCGAGCCATGTCGACTGGAACGTCATGCGGGCACGGATATGGAGGAACGATCCCGAGCACTACCCGGATCGGAGGGAGCGCCGGATGGCGGAGTGCCTCGTCCACCGTCACGTGCCCTGGGAGGTGTTCCTCGGCGTGGCGGTGCGGAGCGCGGCAGCAAAGGCTGTGGCTGACGGTACGGTGGCGACGCCGGGCAAGTCGCTTCGAACCTATGTCCGACCCGGCTGGTACTTCTGAGGGATGTCGATGATCACGCTGCACGAGGGCAACCTGCTCACCGAGGACGTCGAGGCGCTGGTCAACACGGTGAACACCCAAGGCGTCATGGGCAAGGGCGTCGCGCTGCAGTTCAAGCGGGCCTACCCCGAGATGTTCCAGTCCTACGAGGCCGCGTGCCGTCGGGGTGACGTGCAGCCAGGACGTCTGCACATCTGGTCCTCGGACGCGTTGACCGGTCCGAGGTTCGTCATCAACTTCCCGACCAAGAGGCACTGGCGGCAGCCGAGTCGTCTGGAAGACATCGACGCCGGGCTCGTCGCTCTCGTCGAGGCCATCAGGGAGCGGAACATCCGGTCGATCGCCCTCCCGCCTCTCGGCTGCGGCAACGGCGGTCTCGACTGGCGCGACGTCCGACCGCTCATCGAACGTCGGTTGGCGCCGGTGGCTGACGAGGTCGACATCCGGATCTTTCCACCCTTCGGCGCGCCTGCAGCAGGTGAGCAGGTAAACCGTTCTCCCACACCGAAGCTCACGCCGTCTCGCGCGATGCTGCTGACCCTCATGCGCCGCTACGAGGAGGTGGCCTTCGGACCACCGAGCCTGATCGAGGTGCAGAAGCTGGCGTACTTCCTCCAGGTCAGCGGCGAGCCGTTGGGGCTCAGGTTCGCCAATGCCCGCTACGGCCCGTACTCCGACGACCTGAGGAGGACGCTCAGCGATCTCGAGGGCCACTACATCGTCGGGTTCGGCGACGGGTCCGCTCGGGTCCACGACGCGGAGCCGTTGAGCGTCCGACCGGAGGTTCTCGACGAGCTCGACGCCTTCGTATCGGCGCAGTCTGACGCCACTCACCGGATCGATCACGTGCTCGAGATGATCTCGGGGTACGAGAGCGCCTACGGTCTGGAACTGCTCGCGTCCGTGCACAAGCTGCTGGCCGACGAGCCGGAGCGCCGGCCCGACGTCGATGCGGTCCTCGGAGCGTTGCAGGAGTGGACCCGACGAAAGGCCACGTTGTTCACTCGCGACCATGTCTCGACTGCGCGGCAGGCCATCATCGACCGCGAACTGCTTGCGGGATAGGTGCCGCCGTCGTCGCATCCAGTGCTATCCCGAGTGCACCAGGCTGATCCGCAGCTGCGAGTGACGTCGAGAGGGCGCGACTGGACTCGGTCGGCGGATCTGGTCGAGTTCATCGGGACACACGGCCCGGGGTGCCGGTCGCGCTGAATGCCGCGCCCTTGGCACCCGGGGTGCGGCAGAGGCGCAACTGGACGCGGCCGTCACGTGACGTCGAGCAGGTCCCTGCTCTCCGCGGAGTCAGGAGCATCTCGTCGAGTCAGGGAGACATAGCGCCCGGACTCCGCGGGGTGCTCCTGAATCCGCGCGGGAGGGTGAGCCCGTAGTGGCGTGACGTCTCGTCGCTGCGGATGACGGTGAAGCCGAGTCGCTCGTAGAAGGCCGGCGCGTTCGGGTTGGCGGTATCGACCCCGAGGTGCACCCCGCTCGCTCCGGCTGTCGCGAGCTCGTCGAGCACGCTCTCGACGACCCGTCGCCCCCACCCCCGTCGCTGGAGTCGCGGCAGGAGGTCGACGTGGAGGTGAGCCGGGTACCGGGCGAGGCGGGCGTCATCCGTGCCGGGCCAGAGGTGCAGCAGCTCGACGAGGCGGGCGTCCGGCCCGGTTCCGGAGCCCTGCGGGTACCGCTCGCGCAGGGGCGGGAGCCAGACGGTCGTCATCCAGGCGTCGAAGGCCGCGGTGTCGGGAACGCCGAGGCAGTAGCCGGCCACACCGGCGTCGTCGTGGACCACCAAGGCCACGGCATCGGGGTACACGAGGTACGGCCCCGCGAAGACATGCCCGAGCAGGTCCGGGTCGATGTACAGGCCGCTCGCGTCCGACCCGGCCGCCCCGGTGGCGAGGCAGACCCGGTACACGCCGGGGAGGTCGTGCACGGTGGCCCGCCGCATCCTCGTCATCCGAAAAGATTAGGCGAACCTCACCCACTTCTGGTTAGGTATGCCTCACCATGGTGTGAGGGACCTCGGGCGGCCGGACCGGGCGGAAGGAGCGACGCGGTGATCATCTGCCACTGCCGGGTCGTCAACGACTCCGCCGTCACCGAGGCCGTCGAGCACGGTGCGCGCAACCTCGCCGAGGTGTGCCGGGCCACCGGGGCTGGGGGTGACTGCGGGGCGTGCGTGTTCTCGGTGCGACGGCTGCTGTGCGACCATGACGTGTCCCGCTCGTCCCAGGTCCCGGAGGCCGTCCATGCAGCCAGTTGACCGCCGTGTCGTCGACCTTCTCAACGACGCGCTCACCTTCGAGCTGACGGTCACCAACACGTACTTCCTCCACGCGCGCATGCTCGACAACTGGGGCTTCCCCCGGCTCGGCAAGGTCTTCTACGACCTGTCCATCGACGAGATGCGCGACGCCGACTCCCTGATCAACCGCATCCTGTTCTTCGACGGCCACCCGAACGTGCAGAAGCTCGGCGCGATCACCGTCGGTGAGGATGCCGAGGAGATCCTCCGGCTCGCGCTCGCCAGCGAGGTCGCCGCGGTCGCCCAGTTCAACACCGCCGCCAAGGAGTGCCACGCGCTCGGCGACCACGGCACGGCGTCGATCTTCGAGGCGATGGTGCTCGACGAGGAGAAGCACGCGGACTGGTTCGAGACCCAGCTCGACGCCATCGTCCGAATCGGCTTGCCGCAGTATCTCGCCCAGCAGGTCGACGCCGGCACCGCACCGTCACCCTCATAGCCCGGGCAGCACTCGAGCTCCTCGCGGCCGGATGACGCCGCACCCCGTCCCGCTGCTCTCCTCCACCGAACGGCTACTCCTCGCGCGGAACGGCCGACCCGCTCGCACCGATCGGGCTACGGTCGCCCGGTGACCCGCGAAGACCGACCCTGATGACGGGGGCCCCGTCTCCCGGATGGCACGCCGACCCCCATGCGCCGGGGCGGCTGCGGTGGTGGGACGGCACCCGCTGGACCGAGCACACCCACCCGGCGGGCGTCGCTGCCACTGGTCTCGGCCCAGGTCGAGTCGGCCCGCAGCGACCGGGCTGGCTCACCTGGCCGGTGGTCACGGTGGCCGTGCTGCTGCTGATGGGCTCGTGCACCGTTCTCGGCACCCTCTCGACCGACGAGGCGTCCCTCGAGACCGCGCGGTCGCAGCCGGTCATCCCGGGCACCACCGGCACCGCCTCCCCCACGGCCACGTCGTCCCCGTCCGCGCCGCCGGCCTCGTCGGCGCCTCCTCCCGCCCCGACCGCGACGGTCCGCCCGCCGACCCCGAGCGCGCGCCCACCCGCACCGACGGTGCGCCCGCCGGCCCCGCGCCCGCCGGCCCCACGTCCGACGACCCCCG
>JBOFLR010000189.1:0-2976 GCA_051657965.1 Dermatophilaceae bacterium | reverse complement strand
GGCTGAGCCGAAGGCGGCGAGCGTGAGTAGGGAGGCGGGCGTCATCCGCCCTGAGGCGCGAAGCGCTGCGAGACGGCCAGGCGTAGAAGCTCTCGCGCGCCACGACCCCCGGGACATCCGGGCAGCACAGGATGCCGGGACGGTGCAGCGGCGGCCGCGGAGGCACTGTGGCAGACGCCGACCCCGGTCGGCATCCCGAAGACCGGCTTCCCGACCGAGACCCAGGCGCACGTGGCCGTGAAGAACGTCGCCGCTCAGGTCCGGGGCGAAAAGACCACGGAGGTGGCGCTGGTGAGCGACCTATTCACCCGGATGCGCGCGCTGCTCGCCATCCAGCGCATGCTCGCGGCTCAGGCGGCGTACGAGGGCCGGCCCGCCGCGACCCGGATCACGACCCGCGACGTGCTCGACTTCGCGACGCTCTCCGGGGCGCGGACCCTGGGTCTGGAGCACGTCACCGGATCCCTGACCCCCGGCAAGCAGGCCGACCTGCTGGTCGTCCGCGCCGAGGACGTCAACACCATGCCCCTGAACGACGCGGTCGGCACGCTCGTCCTCGGCACCGACCCCCGCAACGTCGACGTCGTGCTCGTCGCCGGTCAGGTGCGCAAGTGGGCCGGTCGGCTCGTCGGCGTCGATGTCGACGCGCTCGGCCGCGAGGTCAGGGCCTCACGCGACGAGGTCGTGGCCCGCGCGGCGCGGTCGGCGGCAGAGGCATGAGGCGATCGCACGACGAGTTGTGAGACGTGCGGCCGACCATCCGCTAGTGAGAGTGTCTGCGGACGCCCGGGCGGTCGACTCAGGCATCACTGTCAGCTGCGTACCAGGTGGACGACGGTGTCCAGCGCCGTCCCGGCCTCTGTAGGGCGCTGGGCGGTTTCCTGTCGACGGGCCGTGAACCCGGGCGCGGCGACCTCGTCGGGCGTCCAGAGCAGCGCCGCGTCCTGTGGCCCGCCGACGCCTTCGGCGAGGTTGCGGATGTCGTGCCCGATCACCAGCAGCGAGCCGCCCGGGGCGGTCGCGGACGCAGCCGCCGCGACGACCGCCTGCCGCTGGGTGCGCGGCACCTGGAGGTAGGCGAGCAGCACGAGGTCGTACGGCTGGTCGGCGGCCCACGCGGTCACGTCGTGCTGCATCCACCGCACGTCTACCGCAGCCCGTCCGGCGAGCGCCCTGCCCTTGGCCAGGCCAGTTGCGCTGAAGTCGACCGCGGTCGTCCGCCAGCCCCTCCCGGCCAGCCAGACGGCGTTGCGGCCCTCACCGCAGGCCAGGTCCACCGCGGTGCCGGCGGGCAGCGGGCTCACCTGCTCGACGACGAACCGGTTCGGCTCCGCCGTCCACACCAGCTCGCTGTCGGCGTACCGGTCGTCCCAGGCCGCCGCGTCCATCACGACGCGCCCGAGGTCGACGGTGCGGAGCTCGGTGCGACGATCCGCCCCACCAGCCGCCGCACGACCGGCGCCACCACCAGCACGGTCGGGAACGCCACCGGCCAGGACGACGCGAACGCCTGCGCCCACGCGGACATGGTGAAGCCGTCCAGGCCGAGCCCGCGCACCGTGCTGATGCCCGACACCACCACGGTCATCAGCGCCGACAGCAGCGCGGCGAACACCAGCGGCGCCGACCGCGCCGGCAACCGGCGACTCATAGCTGCGTCCATCCGCCGTCGACTACCAGCTCGGTTCCGACGACGTACCGGGACTCGTCGCTGGCCAGGTAGGTGATCGCTGCCGCCACCTCGTCCGGTCGGGCAAACCGTCCCAGCGGGACCCCCTGTGCGACCGCAGCCTTGGTGGCCTGCAGCTGGTCGGCAGGCAGGCCGAGCTTGCCGTAGATCGGGGTGTCGACCGGTCCAGGGGCGACCGCGTTGACCCGTACGCCGACGTCCTTCAGCTCCACGGAGAGGCTGCGGGCCAGTGAGCGGACCGCGGCCTTGGTCGCAGCGTAGACGCTCATGCCAGCGGCGCCGAGTCGATCCAGGCAGCTGGTCACGAGGACCACGGAGGCCCCCGGGCGCAGTAGCGGTGCCAGCCGCTGGACGGTGAAGAAGGTGCCGCGCAGATTGATCGCCACCTCGTCGTCGAAGCGCTCGGGAGTCACGTCCTGGAACGGGGCCAGATAGGTGACACCCGCGTTGGCCACGAGGACGTCCAGGCCACCTGGGGTGTCCCGTACCAGGTCGACCACCGCGTCGATCGTGGCCAGGTCCCGGGCCTCCAGCTGCGCGGTTCGCACCGGCGGCTCGACGAGGAACGGGCCACCGGTGGAGCCGCCCGTGCCACTGACGGTGACCCCGGCCGTCACCCGCTCGGGCGCCTGCAGCTGTGCCCCGGCCTCACGCACCCTGGCACGGTCGGCTCCGGTGATCAGCAGGTCCGCTCCCTCGTCCAGGAACCGCTGTGCGGTGGCACGTCCGATGCCGGTGCTACCGCCCGTGATCAGTGCACTCTTACCGGTCATCCTTGTCATCAGGTCTCCTTCGGGTCAGATCATCTTGGAACGATTGATCCAACATACAATGTCCATCAGGAGGACGCCATGGTCGGTCGCAAGCAGTTCGTCGTGGACGACGCTGTCGAGGCAGCCATGCGCGTGTTCTGGGAACGCGGGTACAACGGCGCGAGTGTCCAACACCTCACCGCTGCAACCGGTTTGAGCCGCAGCAGCCTGTACGGCGCCTTCGGTGGCAAGGAGGCCCTGTTCCTGCGGAGCCTGGAGCACTATGCAGGTACGGTCGCCGCCGGCCTACTGGCTGCGCTACGCGGACATCCGGGTGACCCGCTGGCCGCGGTCGGCGCGATGTACGACGCGATACTGCGTCGGATGGCGGACCCGTCCTGCCCCAGCGGCTGCCTGATCACCTTGAGCGCCGGTGAGTGCGGCACCCTCCCGCCTGCGGCCCGGCAGGCGGTCCGCCGCCAGCTCGCCGGCCAGGTCCGCGCCGTCCGCGCCGCGATCGAGGACGACGTCCCG
>JBOFLR010000188.1:0-11932 GCA_051657965.1 Dermatophilaceae bacterium | reverse complement strand
CGGCGCGGTATCCGGCGAGTGGATCGACTGGGAACCTGCCGATGAGCATCTGCCCCGAGAGCTCGCGACGATGCGTCACTACGAGCAGCTCCTCCGGTCCGTTCGCACGACGTGACCTCCGCTGACCCGTGTCAGCTCGCCGAGCGCGGATCGGATAGCTCGGCGAGCTCGTCGGCGATCGCCCGGAGCCGGCTGGTCGTCATCACCCCTGAGGCGTACGCCGTCGCCTCGTAGAGACTGAGGTGCCCGGCGACCTGCGGCACCACGCCGTCCACGAGGGCAGGGTGATGACGCCGCAGGATGGCCGCGGCCCGTGGATCGGCGAGCAGGTCGGCGAGCGGGGTGTGCACTCCCGGATCGCCGGCGGCGAATTCCGTGGGGTCGGGTCGGCCTCGGGCCCGCTCCAGGACCTGCGGCCACTGCCGCCGCACCAGCAGGTGCTCGGCATCGACCGGGCCGTGCTGCGGGACGCCGAGTCGCTCGAACTGCTCCGCGGGCGCCTCGGAGGATCGCATGAGGTCGACGAGCAGCTCGCACATCCGTAGCTCGACGTCGTCGTCGACGAGCGGATGCTGCTGCCCGGGGTCGGCCTCGAGGTCGAACAGCAGGGTGCCGAACACCGATGGGTCCACGGGCGCCGTGGCCGGGATGCGGAGGACCGGCATCCCCTTGGTGAACCCGAACGGTGCGCCCAGCGTCGCGCTGGTCAACTCGTCGGCTCCGAAGAAGGACCGCATGTGGGTCGGCATCAGTGTGTGCTCCACCAGCGGCTGGTTTCCCTCGGTGGTGCAGGCACGCATGTACACCCACCGGCCGTCGGTCACGCACACGTGTCCACCGAAGGCGCCGAAGAGTGCCGCCTCGCGGACCGGCCGATCGTCCGCCACCGTGTCGACCAGACTGTGCCCCTGCATGTCGGGGGTCGGTTCCAGCCCGAACCAGTCCAGCAGCGTCGGCCCGAGATCGATGGTCTGGACGAGACTGGTGCGCCGGACACCGGCGCCCTGGCTACGTGGGTCCCAGATGAACAAGGGTGTGTGGATGGTCTCCTCGTACCACGGCGGGGCGAGCTTGCCCCACCACTCGTGCTCGCCCAGCAGGTAGCCGTGGTCGGTGCACACGATCAGCATCGTGTCGCGCCACAGCTCGAGGGCGTCCATCGTGTCGAGCACCCGGCCGAGCGAACGGTCGCACATGCTGAGCAGCGCGGAGTACTCGGCGCGCAGGTGCTCGACGGTCTCGCGGTCCTCGGTGACCAGCTTGATGTCGGGCCAGTCGAAGTGCGGCCCGTCGTAGTCGTGCGGGTACAGCTTCCGGTAGTCGTCGTAGGTGAAGAACGGCTCGTGCGGGTCGAAGGTCTCGATCTGCAGCAGCCAGCGGTCGGCCGCGGCGTTGTGGGCCAGGAAGCGTAGGCCGGCGTCGAAGGTGAGCGTCTGGCAGTGGTCGGCCTCCTCGGTCATCGCCGAGCGGTTGAGCAGGTCCTGCCGGAAGGACTGGTGCGGCAGCGGCTTGCCGTCGGCAGGCGGGTCGGGCGGGTCGACCACGCCCTGCCACGGGTCGCCCTCTTGCCCCCGGAAGAACTCGAAGGTGCTGAACCGATTGTGGTAGGTCGCCCCGCCGTCCTCCCAGTAGTGGTAGTGGTCGGTGGCCAGGTGGGTGTGGACTCCGGCCTCGCGCAGCAGTTGCGGCACCGAGTCGTCGAACGGCTCCAGCGGGCCCCAGCTGCGGTGCAGGAAGTTGTACCGCCCGGTGTGCAGCTCCCGGCGGGCGGGAACGCACGGCATGCTCCCGGCGTAGCACCGCTCGAAGGTGGCGGCCCGCGCCGCGAGCCGCTCGACGTTCGGGGCGTGGATGCCGCCCGGGCCCGACGGTGCCCCGTAGGGCGGCAGGTAGAGCCGGTTGAGACTGTCGAACATCACGACGATCGCCCGCATCGATCTCACCTCACCCCGTGAGGAACAGCTCGATCACCGGCACCGCGACATCCGGCTTGGCCACCGGGAGGTCGAGGGTCAGCGCTCCGTCGGGTCGGTCCGCCAGCATCAGTGCGGCATGCTCGGCGGTCGCGTCGTCGTGGAAGGTCACCTCGGAGGCGTCGTGGAGGAACTGGGCGTAGCCGACCTTGCCGTCCAGCCCCGGCAGATGTAGGTGCTTGAACGGCCAGGCGAACACGTGGACGTAGAGCCGGTCGCCGCGGGCGGTGTAGCGGCAGTCCGGAGGCGGGGTGAGCTCGCTGGCGCCGGCGCCGCGGATCGCCGCCTCGTTGAGCTCCATCCAGGCGCCGATCTCGGTGAGCGTCCGGTGCGACACCGCGTCGATCTCGCCGCGGGCGTTCGGGCCCACGTTCAGCATCAGGTTGCCGTTCTTCGACACCCCGTCGACCAGCATCCGGATCAGCAGCTCGACCGACTTCGGCTGAAGCTGGTCCCGGGAGATCCGGACCGGGCCGGGCCACCCGTCGCGGTTGTAACCCCAGCTGCCGTTGACGGTCTGGCAGGCGTCCCACATCAGCGGCTCGCCATCGCGCGTGGGCTGCCGGCTCGGCTGGTACTGCTCGGGACTCACCAGATCACCGGGGATGCCGAGCCGCTCGTTGACGATGACGCCGGGCTGGAGCTCGCGAACCAGGGCCAGCAGCTCCGTCGAGCCCCAGTCCACCGGACCTTTGCCGTCGTGCAGGTGCAGGTAGGAGAAGTCGAACCATAGGTAGTCGACAGTGCCGTACCAGGTGAGCAGCTCACGGACCTGGCCGTGCAGATACTCCCGGTAGCGGCCGATGTCGCGACCAGCGTTGAGCTCGTCCCGGTCTCCGTCCCGTAGCGGGTGCAGGCTGTCGACCGGAAAGTCGGGATGGTGCCAGTCCAGGAGGGAGTGGTAGAACCCGACCCGCAACCCTGCGGCCCGTAGCGCGGTGACGAACGCGCCGACGACGTCCTGGCCGTACGGCGTCCGGGCGACGCTGTAGTCGGTGAGGTCCGAGGGCCACAGGCAGAACCCGTCGTGGTGCTTGGTCGTGAGCACGACGTAGCGCATCCCGGCCGCCTTCGCCAGCGCGGCCCAGGCATCGGGGTCGAACCGGTCGGCGGTGAAGTGGTCGGCATAGCGCTCGTACCGCTCGGGCGGGATCTGCTCGCAGAACGACACCCACTCGTTGCGGGCCGCCAGCGCGTAGAGGCCCCAGTGGACGAACATGCCGAACCGGTCGTGAGCGAACCAGTGGTGCTCCGGTCTGGTGGCCATCAGGTGATCTCCTTGTGAGGTTGACCCATCACGTGGTCCGTTGGTCAGTGGTGTCGTGGGAGCCGGCGAACTCGGCGGCCGGCATCGCGTCGTGCAGTCACGTGCTGGCGTGTGCGACCGCTCGGTATGCCGCACCAGCCGCCTGTCGCACCGGCGAAGCCCGTTCGGCAGTGACCGTTGGGGTAGACACCGTCGACCCCGACGGCCGTCCGACAGCAACCAGGTCGTGCCGCACTCGACTCGTACGGCCGCCCGAGTCGAGATGCGATGGTCACGCGATGGTAAACGGTTGCCGAGCCCGTTGCCAAGGACCTGGGAAAGCGGTTACCGTACCGAAATCTAGTGCTGTAAGGAGGCAGCGTGGTCGACACGACGATAGACCAGCGAGGCCACGCTGACCTGGTCGCTGACCCTCCGGGTGGGCGACCGCGACGGCGGCGGCCGGACCGGATGCTGCTTGCTCTCGGTCTGCCCGGCGGCATCGCGATGGTCTTGTTCCAGTGGGTGCCACTCCTCGGCAACGTCATCGCGTTCCAGGACTACCAGCCCTTCCTCGGGATCACCGGGTCGGACTGGGCGGGCGTCGGGAACTTCGCCTTCCTGTGGGAGGCCGACCCCGACTTCCTCAACGCTCTCTACAACACGCTGGCCCTCGCCCTCATCCAGGCGGTCCTCGTCTTCCCGGTTCCACTGATGCTGGCCTTGCTGCTGAACAGCCTCGCCGGTGAGCGGCTGAAGCGGTTGCTGCAGTCGGTGCTCTACCTGCCCCACTTCCTCTCCTGGGTGATCGTCGTCGCGCTGTTCCAGCAAGTGCTGGGCAACGCCGGCATGCTCAACACGTTCCTCGTCCAGAACGACCTGCCGATCGTCGAGATCATCGGCGTCCCCGAGCTGTTCAAGTTGCTCTTGACCTCACAGGTCATCTGGAAGGACGCCGGCTGGGGGACGATCATTTTCCTCGCCGCCATCGCCCAGATCGACCAGGAGCAGTACGAGGCCGCCGCCGTCGACGGTGCGAACGCCTGGCAGCGCCTGCTACACGTGACCCTGCCCGCGCTCAAGGGCCTGTTCATCCTGCTGCTCATCCTCCGCCTCGGCAACAGCCTGAACGTCGGGTTCGAGCAGATCATCCTGCAGCAGGGTCCGGTCGGGCTCGAGGCCAGCGAGGTACTCGACACCTGGGTCTACAACAACGGGATCCTCGGCGGCAACTGGGGCGAGGCCACCGCCGTCGGGCTGTTCAAGGGAGTGATCGGCGTGCTGCTGGTGGTCGGCGCCAACAAGCTCGCGCACCTGTTCGGCGAGCGAGGGGTCTACGAGAAGTGACGACCACCACGGCCCCGTCGTCCTCCGCGCCACGTCGCCGGAGGAGGAATTCGTCGCGGCCGGTCTGGATGGAGCGGCCGAGCCCTCTCGTGCAGGCCGGTAAGTTCGTCACCCTGCTGATCGCGGTGCTGCTGGTCATCATCCCGTTCTGGTCTGTGGTAGCCACCTCGCTCGCCGACCAGCAGACCATCAACGAGTCCGCGGGCGGCATGGTGATGTGGCCCGGTGAGCCCAGCCTCGCGGCCTACGAGGCGATCCTTCGCGGTGGAGTCGTCACGCGCGCGATGCTCGTCTCGATCGGCATCACCGTGGTGGGGACGCTGCTGTCGCTGGCCACGACCGCCGGGATGGCCTACTGGCTCTCGCGGCCAGGAGCCGTCCTGGCCAAACCGATGCTGCTGCTGACTCTCGGCGCCCTCCTGTTCAGTCCGGGCCTGATCCCGAACTACCTCATCGTCAAGGGCCTAGGGCTCCTCGACTCGTGGTGGTCGCTGATCCTGCCGGTGATGATCAATGCCTTCAACGTCATCGTCATGCGAGCCTTCTTCCAGGAGCTGCCCCGGGAGCTCTTCGAGTCGGCGTCGATCGACGGAGCGGGCAGCGCCACCGTCTTCTTCCGGATCGTCCTGCCGTTGTCGAAACCGGTCATGGCGGTGATCGGCCTGTTCTATGCCGTCGCCTACTGGAACGCCTTCTTCAACGCCCTGCTCTACATCCAGAGCACCGACAAGTGGCCGATGGCGTTGGTACTGCGCACCTTCGTCGTCAACCAGACCTCGGTCGGCGGCGACCAGATCGGGGCGGTCGAGGTGATCCCGCCCCAATTGCCCCTGCAGATGGCGATCCTCGTCGTCGCGATCGTCCCCATTCTGCTCGTGTACCCGTTCCTCCAACGTCATTTCGCGAAGGGAGTGATGATCGGCGCCGTCAAGGGATGACGTGCCGCCGGCGATCCGCTCCCGACCATTCACATCAGCACTATCCGCAGGAGAAGGAGAGGTCATGGCTACGTACACCACCAGTCGCAGGACGCTGTTCACCGGGCTCGGGGCGACGGCCCTGCTGGGCGGTGCCCTCGCCGGATGCTCGAGCAACGACAACGACAGCAACAGCGCAGCGGCCAACCGGGCCGCCCGGCTTCCCGACTACCTGCGCTACGAGGGCGTCAGCCCCGACCTGGCCCCGAGCCAGACCGGGGTGATGGCGGGCTACTTCGGGTACCCCTCCGAGCGCCCGACGTCGGTGGCGGAGAAGCCGGGGAACGGCGGGACCCTCACCGGGCTGGCCCACCTCTATTTCGCCATCCCTCCCGGCGTCGACAACAACAGCTACTGGGCCGGCCTCAACGACCGGCTCGGGGTCGAGCTCGACCTCGCCATGACGCCGATCGCCGACTGGCCCGACAAGTTCGCCACGACGATCGCCGGCGACCAGATCCCGGACGTGCTGCAGATGCAGATCGCCTCGTTCAACATCGTCGCGAACGCTCCACAGCTGCTCGAGGCCCGGTTCGCGCCACTGGAGGAGCATCTGTCCGGCGCCGCGATCAAGGACTACCCCAATCTGGCGAACATCCCGACCGAGAACTGGCGTCCCTGCGTGTTCAACGGCGCGCTCTACGGGATACCGATCCCCCGCGGGATCGTCGGAAACTACCACTTCATCCGAGCCGACCGGTTCAAGGCGGTCGGAGTATCCACGGAGCCCAAGAGCATCGAGGAGCTGCTGGAGGCGGGTACGGCCCTCACCGACCCGAAGCGCCGGCAGTGGGCGTACGCGAGCATCAACCAGCCGCGCAACCTCCTCGGCTACATCAACGAGGAGCCGAACAGCTGGCGGGAGGAGGGCGGCAAGTTCACCAGCCGGCTCGAGAGCGAGGAGTACAAGGAGTCCCTCAACGACCTGATCGGCATCTGGAAGTCCGGCGTCGTGCATCCCGACGGTTTCAGCGACGCCGTGAACGCCAAGCAGCTCTTCGTCTCCGGTGCGGCGGCCATCGACGCCGCCGCGGGCTATCCAGCCTGGTCCCAGCACATCGCCGACTCGGCTGGCAACCCCGACTTCGAGCTCGGGCTCATGGCGCCCTACACCCGCGACGGGAGCCGCCTCGCGCCGTGGCCGACCTCCAACGGGGTCTACTCGATGACCGTGCTGCGCAAGCAGGACGACCCGGAGAAGCTGAAGGTGGCGCTCCGCGTGCTGAACTACCTCGCGGCGCCCTTCGGCACCGCAGAGCACGCCTACCTCAACTTCGGCGAGGAGGGCGTGGACCACAAGCTCGACCAGGACGGCAACCCGGTGGCGACCTCCGCCGGCAAGACGAACCTGGCCCTACCCGTCAAGTACCTGGCTGCCGGGCCCGCTGCGATCTACGAGCCGGGCCGTCGAGCCGACACCGAGACCCAGCACCGGTACCAGACCACCGTCCTCGCCGACACCGTGCAGAACCCGGCCATCGGCCTGTACTCCAACACCCAGTCCACCGAGGGCGGGGCCGAGGACCTCAAGGTGGTCGATGTCGCCGACGGCATCATCCAGGGCCGGCGCCCCTTCTCCGACTTCGACGAGGCGGTCGCGGCCTGGCGCACGAAAGTCGGCGACAAGATCCGCGCGGAGTACGAAGAGCAGCTGCAGAACGCCGGAGCGAGGCCGACGAGCAGCTGACCGTGAGCCCGGACTCGCCCGTGCTCACCCCCACGACACCTACGGATCGGAGGACCTGATGACCGGCCCCACCGCCACTCCCCCGCTGATCGACGTCGACGGCTTCCGTCGCGACGGGTACCTTCTCCCGGGTCGCCGGCTGTTCCCGGGGGACGACCTCCAGCGGCTGGTCGCGATCTTCGAGGAGCACCTGGCCGACAAGGGCGACAAGCTCTCCGACGAGCTCGACACGCCGCACTTCCGAGATCCGCGGCTGCTCGAGTTCCTGCTCGCCGACTCGGTGCTCGACGTCGTCGAGCCGTTGGTCGGGCCCGACATCGCACTGTGGACCAGCCACTTCATCTCCAAGGAGCCGGTCACCGGTCGAGGCACACCGTGGCACGAGGACTCGGCGTTCTGGAACGGCCGGCTGAGTGCCTACGACCGGATCGTCACGGTGTGGCTGGCGCTCGGCCCGAGCACGCGGGAGAACGGGTGTATGCGGGTGATCCCCGGCACCCATCGCCACGGGTTCAGCGACTACGTCGAGGCGGACCCGGCTCGGCAGACGTTCAGCAAGCAGATCGCCGACGTCCCCGAGGACGAGGCGGTGTACTTCGAGCTGGCGCCGGGTGAGTTCTCGCTGCACGACGGCCGGATCGTCCACGGGGCCGAGCCGAACGCGAGCGACATCCGGCGCACCGGGTACACGATGCGCTACTTCCCGGCATCGGTGCGCGTGCTGCCGGTCCCCCGCAACGAAGGACACCGGCTGTGGCTGGCCCGCGGGATCGATACCGCGAGCAACACCTACGTCAACGCCTGAGCCGCTTCCGCCCGTGCGGGTGTCCACCAGCGTGGATGACGGTCAGCCGGCTTCGCACCGGGCGGCCGCGGCAATGCCCTCCTCCTCGGGAGCGGACGCGGCGATCTCGTGGTCGCCGGGGGCGGTGGCCGACAACCGACCCGTTGCCAGCTCCCACATCATGCCGATGGACATCGGGCGGAAGTAGTTGCCGCCGCACTCCCGATGGTTGAACGCCATGCCGGACCGCACCTTGCGTTCCTGGACGTCACGGACCACGCGTAACGCCTTCCGCCGGTCGCCCAGCAGCCAATAGTGCGCGGCGAGCGTGTACTCCAGGCCCGTCCACGACTCGTACTGTTGGCCGCCAGACGGGATGCGCCCGTCGGCATATCCGACATTGGTGACCAGCCACCCTGTCTCGCCGGGTGTCGTGTACGCCGTCATGTAGTTCAGATCTACCCGTCTGCGGTTGAGCTTCCAGACGGCATCCAGGTGCTTGCGAACCAGCGCCTCGGGCAACACCGGGCCCAATCCGCAGAGCCGCGAGTACCAGTCGCCAGAGAGAGCGTCCACCAGACACCCTTCGTCGACGTCGTCACCGGCCGAGCGCATCATCACGAAATGATGACCGTTGAAGAACTTCTCGACCACGGTTCTCTGCGCCGTCGTGAAATCCTGCTCGGCGCGACGCTGCGTCCCCGTGTCACCCATGATGCGGGCCGCCGCCGCCATCACCTTGAGCGTGGCGAGCCATAACGTCGCCACGTAGATGTGAGTGCCTTCCCACTTCATCGCGTCGAACGTCGTATCACGATGCTTGAGGTGAGAGACCTCGGGGATCAGGTCGCCGTCCTCGTCCCAGCCGTAGACCTGCTCCCACGCCTTTCTCATCACGGGGTAGTGCTGGCGCAGCAGGCGCTCGTCGCCGAGCAGGTGATAGTTGCGGTAGAGCTGGAGGACGAACTGCGAGTTCAGATCGCAGCGTCCGTACTGGTCGTATCTGCCGAACGTCCCTGCCAATCCGTGGGGAATATGCCCGTCTGCGCGTTGGTGGACGGCAATCAGCTCCTTGGCCCGTAGGTCGAGCTCGGGGAAGAGTCGAAGATAGAGCCAGGAGCCGTAGTACGACACGTCCACCGTTTCCAGACAGCAGGACAGGTTGGAGCCCTCCCACACCCCGAAGTCTCCGTCGTGGCCGAGCCACGAGGACTTCACCAGGCTGTTGAGCTGCGCAGCGTAGGCGTCCTTCAGATACGCGGGCTGGTTCGCGCCCCAGACCGAGGCGTGGAAGCGCAACGTCTCTGCCTCCAGGCGTGGTCGCTCGGACAGTGCATAGGTGAGCACCTGCTCGCTGTCCCGGAAGAAGTTGGTGTAGTAGAAGCGGTTCTGCGCGCCGTCCTTATCGACCCAGCGCGGGTTGTACCAGGTGAGCGTGATCTCGTCGTCCACGTCGCCCTTGAGGAAGACGCCCGCGAAGTAGTCGTCCGGAGTGTCCTGCGGCTCCCACGTGTAGAGCGGATTGTCGAAGTCGGAGAAGTAGAAGAAGAAGTACCGCTTCCGGGCGAACGCCTGGCCGCGTTCGGAGTGCACGGTCAAGGAGCGGTCGCCATCGCGGATCGTCACCTGGTTGCCGCTCACCTCGGGCGTTCCGGAGAAAGGGAACAGGAACATGAGACGACCTCGCTGGGTGCCCTGTACCTTCATGGTCACGACGGGAAGCGAGGAGTCCTTGACGTTACCGGGGATGAAGTAGCTCAAGTAGTCGACCGTGATGCCGACCTCCGGATGATGCAAGCGGAGGGTCGGGAACTCCGAGGTGAACTCGACTCGCTGCTCGCCCTCGACGGTCACCATGTTGCGGGAGAAGTCGCCCACGCGCAGCGCGCGGCGCACCAGGCCGGTCGGTGGATTTGCCGGGTCGACCTCCTCGGTGTTCTCGAAGAGGAAGCAGCTGTCGAAGAGGTCGTCGTTCTGCCACGCCCGCTCGATATGGTTGTTGGAGCACGCGCCCGACGGGTGGAGGTCGAACCCGCCGGCGCCGATTCCTCCAAGATAATGGCCGCTGCGGGACTTTCGCAGTTTTCCAGGTGTGGCGATGACCTGCATTCGAAAACGCTAACAGAAGATGCGCGGCCCCAACACCTTGGAAGTCTAAAGGGTGGAGAACCAGGTCGTCGGATCGGCGGGCGACCCTCCGGACCGGCATCGGGAGTCAGCCGACTCCAAGGCGGGCAGCGGCGGCGGCGATGCGCTCGTCGGTGGCGGTGAGGGCGATGCGCACGTGGTGGGCGCCCACAGCGCCGTAGAAGTCGCCGGGAGCGACGAGGACGCCGAGCGCGGCCAGCCGGTCGAGGGTCACCCGGGCGGGCTCACCGGCGGTCGCCCACAGGTACAGCCCCGCCTCGGAGTGGTCGACCCGCAGCCCGAACTCCTCGACGGCGGCGCGGAGCTGGTCACGGCGGCGGGCATACCGCTCCTTCTGCTCCACGACGTGTGCCGGGTCGCCGAGCGCAGCGACCATCGCGCGCTGTACCGGCCACGGCACGATCATGCCGGCGTGCTTGCGCACCTCGAGCACGCGCGAGACCAGTGCCGGGTCACCCGCGACGAACGCCGCTCGATACCCAGCGAGGTTCGACTGCTTCGACAACGAGTACACGCAGAGCAGCCCGTCATGAGAGCCACCGTTGACTCGTGGGTCGAGCACACTCGGGGTGGTGGGTTGCTCGGTCGACGACGGGTCGCGCGATCGCCAGTCGAGCTCGGCGTAGCACTCGTCCGAGGCGACGACGACCCCGTGCTCGCGTGCCCACGCCACGACCTTGGCCAGGTGCTCGACCCCCAGCACTGCACCGGTGGGGTTCGCCGGAGTGTTGAGCCACAACAGTTTCGGTGTATTGGCCGCGGTCGGCGGACCGAGCGCGGTGAGCGCGTCGAGCGGGAGCGGCGTCGCACGCGAGAGCCGGGCTCCCACGTCGTACGTCGGGTAGGCCACCCGCGGGAACGCGACGATGTCACCCGGCCCCAACCCGAGCAGGGTGGGTAACCACGCCACCAGCTCCTTCGACCCCACCGTCGGGAGCACCCCGTCCGGGTCGACATCGGGCACCCCGCGCCGCTCGGCGAACCACCGCGCGATGGTGTGCCTGAGGTCGGGGGTGCCCCGGGTCTGCGGGTATCCCGGAGCGTCCGACGCGGTCTCGAGTGCCTCGCGCACGACCGGCGGTGTGGGGTCGACCGGTGTGCCGACCGACAGGTCGACCAGCCCCTGCCCCGCCGACCCCGGCAGGCCCGGGTCGGAAAAGGCACTCGCCCGCTCCTTGGCCGGAGCGAGCGAGTCCCAGGGGAAGTCGGGGAGAGTCAGCACGAGGTCACTCGTCGTGCTCCTGGGGAGGCAGCGCCGCGATGATCGGGTGGTCCTTGGCGATGACGCCGAGCTTGGCCGCGCCGCCCGGACTACCGAGATCGTCGAAGAACTCGACGTTCGCCTTGTAGTAGTCGGCCCACTGGTCGGGCACGTCGTCCTCGTAGTAGATGGCCTCGACCGGGCACACCGGCTCGCACGCCCCGCAGTCGACGCACTCGTCGGGGTGGATGTACAGGCTGCGCTCACCCTCGTAGATGCAGTCGACCGGACACTCCTCGATGCAGGCCTTGTCCTTGAGGTCGACGCAGGGCTGGGCGATCACGTACGTCATGACGCCCATACTATGCGTGGCCATGGAGCCTGACGTGGGCGGTTCGACGCCCGGCGGGGCGCAGTTCCCGCGGCTCGGTGCGCGGGTCGTCATCCGCTCCCGACTGCCCGTTCCGGACCCGGCGACCGGTGCCACCCTCACCGATGCCGTGGGCACCGTGGTGGCGACCGACGCCGCCCGGATGACGCTCGCCACCCGTCGTGGCGAGGTCACCGTG
>JBOFLR010000187.1:0-8872 GCA_051657965.1 Dermatophilaceae bacterium | reverse complement strand
GGGATGCCGGCTCGTCGCACCTTCTGGCGGGCCCGGGTGATGCGTTTGGCCATCGTGGCCTCCGGCACCAGCAGGGCCCGCCCGACCTCCGCGGTGCTCAGACCGCAGAGCGTGTGCAGCGCCAGGGCCACCTGCGTCTCGAGCGCCAGTGCCGGATGGCAGCACACGAGCACCAGCCGGAGCAGGTCGTCGTCGACGACCGCCGCCTCGGGCTCGTCGAGAGCAGCGTCGGCGAGCGCCTCCGGGTCGGGCCAGGCGCCGCCGCCGAGCTGGACGCCGAGGCGCACGGCGCCGTCCTCCTTCGCGCCGCGTCGTGCCTCCCGGCGCGCCAGGTCGATCGCCCGCCGCCGAGCGGTGAGCCGCAGCCAGGCGACCGGATTGGGCGGCACGCCGGTGCGCGACCACACCTCCAGCGCCGTCACCGTGGCGTCCTGCACGGCATCCTCGGCGAGCTGGAGGTCCCCGGTCGTGCGGGCCAGGGTCGCGAGCACGTCGCGCCCCGACTCACGCGCGAGCACGATGAGGGCGCGACGCGCCTCGTCGTCGATCACATCGTCACAACGGGATGAGTGGGCGCACCTCGACCGCTCCGTCCCAGGCTGCGGGGATCTGTGCGGCGAGCACGACAGCGGCGTCGAGGTCGGCGGCCTCGAGCACGTAGTAGCCGGTGAGCGCCTCCTTGGTCTCGGCGTACGGGCCGTCGCTGGCGAGCACCTGGCCCCCCTTCGCGGCGACGCGCACGGTGGTGGCGGTGGCGGTGGGATAGAGCACGGCTCCTCCGCGGATCGCCTCGGCGGCCTTCTCGCCGAACTCGGCGACGGGCCGGATGACGCCACGACCCGTTCCTGCCGTGATGCACCGCCGGGAGCACCGACGTCCTGCACCGGCCGACCGGACCGGCACCAGCCCGACGCGTCAGGGCGTGGCGGCGAACGGCGCCTGTCGCACGTAGAGGTCCTGCTCGACGACATCGAGCAGGAAGGCTGCGAGATCGGCGCGCACGAGCTTGGTGCTCCGGGTCGAGACCTGCGCGTCGTGCTGCAACGGCCGGGCGCTGGCAGCGCCGTCGACCAGACGTGGCGCGCGCACCAGGGTCCACTCGAGGTCACTCGTCGCCAGCGTGCGGTACTCCCCCGGCTTGTCCTCGACCACGGCGCCACCGAAGGTCTGGATGGCCTTGCTGATCACTCTGTCTCGCAGGGACTTCCGGTCACCCGGGACATCGATGCCGGCGCCCGTGACGCCCACGAATCGGGTGGGCCCATTGCGCGTGAGCACCTCGACCAGCACCTCGGCGGTGCGAGTGTGCAGATCGCCCTCCTTGGCGGTCGGGCCGAGTGCCGACACCACGGCGTCGGCGCCGGTGACGAGGCGTTCCACCGCGGCACGGTCGGTGGAGGTGCCGGTGACGACCTGGACCGATGGCGGGAGCGTCGCCGGAAGCCGTGCCGGGTCGCGGACGAGGACGGTGAGACCGTGCCCGCGTGCCAGCGCGATGTCGACGACGTGACGGCCGGTGCGACCGGTCGCACCGATCAGGGCGATGTACATGAGAGGCCTCCTCGGCTCGGGTAGGTGACGTCAGGCCTGTCCTCCCGGCGACCACCGACCAGGCAGGGAGGTGAGCACAGCGGCACCGACGGCAACGGCATCCGGACGTTGCTCGGGGAACGTCATATGTATCGTACACATATGGCTGACGGCCCGGACCTCGACCGCATCGATCACGCACTCCTACGCCTGCGCCGGTTCGTCTCGGCACCGGCTTCGATGCCGCACGACGGCCGGCGCGTCGAGGCCTCGACGGTGCTCGTCGTCGATGCCGTGCTACGGCTGGGAGCGACCACCGTGAGCGAGGTCGCCACCGCGGTCGACGTGACCCACTCGACGGCCAGCCGCCTCGTCGCCCGAGCCGTCGCGATGAGAGCCCTGAGCCGGCGGGCATCAGCCACCGACCCGCGTGCCGCCGAGCTGTCCGTGACCGCCGCTGGACGCGAGCTGCACGACGCGGCCCGGTGCCACCGACACGGCATCCTCACCGACCTCACCGGAGACTGGTCAGAGGCGGACCGAGCCACCTTCGCGACCCTGCTCGACCGCTTCACCGCGTCGATGCGGTGACCTGGGGCGCGGCTACGACCAGCTCGGGAGCTCCTGGACGCTCCATGTGTTGCCGTCGGGGTCGGCGAAGTGCACGAAGCGGCCCCACGGCTGCTCGTCGACCCCGGTGGCCTCGACACCCCGCTGCCGCAGGTCGGCGAGCGCCGCGTCGGCGGACGCGACGACGACCTGGAGCGCTTTCAGCGAGCCGGGCGCCATCTCGCTCAGGCCGGTGCCGAACGCGATGGAGCAGGCCGACCCCGGCGGCGTCACCTGGACGAAGCGGATCTCGTCACTGACGACGTGATCGTGATCGACCGACCATCCCAGCGTCGTGCCGTAGAACTCCCGGGCCCGATCGACGTCGGTCACCGGGACGCTGACGAGTTCGATGCGGTAGTCGATCATCATGGTGCTCCTCGCTGCTCGGCGGGCGGTCGCGGTCACCGTACGACCGCCCGCCGACAGCGCCCTCTCGCACCTGGTCAGTCGCGGCGCAGTCGGGCCCGGACGCCGGCGGCCACCGACTGGGGTCGCTGCTGCTCGCCGGCGAAGGCGCTCACCACGACCAGGGCGCCGGTGAGCGCGGGGATGACCCATTGCAGGGACTTCAGCTGCCGCTGGGCGTCGCCGACCTCCGGCGGGGTCGACGCGGCCGGGGTGGTGCCTGACTCCGCCGGCACGGCGTGGTACTCGGACACCTTGCGGCCGAGCAGACGACTGTAGGCGGTGGCACCGAGTGCGCCCGCGGTGACGGCCGTCTTGACCAGTGCCATCGTGCCGACGCCCTGCTGGCTGGTGAGCCGGTCGCGGTTGCCGATGAGCTGGCCGACGCTGCCCACCAGGTGCAGGCCGATGGCTGCAGCGTTGACCGGCGTCCACCGGTCCCATCCGGTATTCGCCACCGCACCGGTGTCGGATGACGAGCCCGCCTCTGCGGCAGCAGCGTTCAATGACACGGCGTTGGCCAGCGTGCCACCGAACCAGGCGGACAGGCCGAGATCGTGCATCGAGCGGGAGATCGTGTCAGCCATCGAAAGGCCTCCTGGGAATCGGGGTCAGAGAGATGACGTCAGGACGCCATCTGGTTGCTGCCCTACCCCGCGACGGCGTTCAGATGCATTGCCACCGGCATCGACCGGCGCGACGCCGGGACGCCGGGCCCGCAGCGGTCGTGGTGGTCAGCCAGCCGGCAGCGCGGGGAGGACGTCGGTATGGATGAAGTCGTCACCCTTGAACAGCAGCGGCTCGCCGGTCTCGCGGGCCAGCGCGTAGGCGAAGCAGTCGCCGAGGTTCAACCGAGCAGGGTGCCCGCCACCCTTGCCGAAGTCGCGGTACGCAGCCCGTCCGAGTGCGGCGTGCCCAGGGGTGAGCGGCACGATCTCGATGCCCAGTGCGGTGATGACGTCATCGAGACGACGGGTGAGTACCGGGCTGCGGCGGCCGTCGACCACCACTCCCACCTCGAGATAGGTACCGGCCGACATCCGCACGCGGACCGCCGACCGGATCGCGTCGAGCATCGCGTCACGCTCGGGCTCCTCGGTGACGATGGCGACCAGGGCCGAGGTGTCGACGATCACCGAGGCAGGCCCAGGTCGTCGTAGAGGTCGTCCGGCATGTCACGCATCGCTCTGCGGTCCTCGTCGGTGAGCAGCCGGTCGAAGTCGGCCAGGACTCGTCTCACCTGCGCCTCGGCTTCGTCGCTCTTCCGGTCGAGCTGGGCGAGGTACTGCGACAGCGCCTCCTCGACGACGCTGGTCTGGGACTTGCCGGTGCGCTCAGCGGCCTGGCGCGCCAGATCGTGGACGCGATCGTTCTTGATGTTCATGCCCATCGGAGAATTCTACCGTTGGTCGACAGACTTCTACCATCCGGCGAGCCGGCAGCTCATGACGAGCGGCCGACCCTGCGTCTGGCCGACCACATCGGCAGGGCGACCGATGCCGACCCGGTGCCCGGAACGGCGGTCGGCATCGCGGGCCGCCGGCTGTCGTGCGAGGCCCGCACGACAGCCGACAAGCTCGGCTCATGCCCTCGTTGCCTCCCCGTCGACCGACCCGTCGACCGAGCCGCGGACCGAGCCGTCGACGGGCTCGGGGGCAGCCGGCGCGGCGATCACCGCGGACGGCGCGGCATCGGCATCCGCCGAGGAGGTCGAGCCGTTGGTGAACTTGGTGAGCAGGCTCTCGAGGTCGAGCCCGGTGCTGTTCTTGAGGATCTCCATGGTCTGCACGAGGTTGTCGTTGACCGTGCGCGGCAGCGAACCGGCACCCTCGGTGGACACGACGGTGAGCTTGTCGATGTTCGCCATGGGTGCGGCGACCTCGCGCGCCACCTTCGGCAGCACCTCGACGAGCATCTGGATGACGGCCGCGTCGGTGTAGCGGGCGAAGGCGTCGGCACGCTTGTTCATCGCCTCCGCCTCGGCCTGGCCGGTCGCCAAGATCGCCGCGGCCTGTGCCTCGCCCTCGGCGCGAGTGGCTTCGGCCTGCGCCACGCGCAGCGACTTGTCGGCCTCACCGCGACGGGAACCCTCGATGGCCTCGGCGTCGGCGAGCGCCGACCGGCGCGCCTTCTCGGCCTCACCGGAGAGGCGGGCCTGCTCGGCATCCGCCTGTGCCGCAGCGATGCTCGCGGCCTTGCGGGCCTCCGCCTCGGCGATCGCGGCGTTGCGCGCACCTTCGGCCTCCTGCTCGACACGGTACCGCTCGGCGTCGGCGGGCTTGCGCACCTCGGTGTCGAGCTGGCGCTCCTTGAGGGCCGCCTGGCGCACCGCGACCTTCTCCTGCTCGGCGAGGATCGCCTGGTCGCGGTCCGCCTGGGCGAGCGGTCCGGCCGCGGCGGCCTGGGCCTGTGCCGCGTCGGTCTCGGCCTTGATCTCCGCCGTCTTCAGCGCGAGCTGGCGCTGGCTGATCGCGATCTCCTGCTCGGCGACGATCCGGGCCTGCTCGGCGGCCTGCCGGGCATTGGCCTCGGCGATCGCCGCGACCTGACCGACCTTGGCCGACTCCGGGCGGCCGAGGTCGGACAGGTAGGTGCCGTCGTCGGTGATGTCCTGGATCTGGAAGGTGTCGAGGACCAGGCCCTGGCCGGTGAGCGAGGACTCGGCCTCGTCGGCGACCCGCTGCGCGAACGCGGCGCGGTCACGGATGATCTGCTCGACCGTCAGCGATCCGACGATCGAGCGCAGCGATCCGGCGAGGGTCTCCTGGGTGAAGGTCTCGACCTCACCCTGCTGGGTGAGGAAGCGCTGCGCGGCGGCGCGGATCGAGTCCTCGTTGCCGCCGACCTTGACGATGGCGACGCCGTCGAGGTTGAGCTTGACGCCCTGGCCCGACACCGCGCCACGGATCTGCACCATGATCCGGCGGCTCGACAGGTCGAGGATGTGCAGCCGCTGGACGAACGGGACGACGAAGATGCCCCCGCCCATGACGACCTTCTGGCCGGACAGGTCGGTCGACATCTCGCCGGTCTCGGGGTTCTTCACCTCCTTGCCCTTGCGACCGGTGACGATGAACGCCTCGTTCGGCCCGGCGACCCTGTAGCGCTGGGCGATCAGCACGCCGACGAGGAGGACGAGCAGGACGAGCCCGACGACGCTGATCAGCGTCGTCGAGATGCCGAGGTCGAACATGGAAGTTGCCTTTCTGGCGGTGATGGTCAGGAGCGGGCGACGGTTCGTCCGCGCCGGTGAGTGATGGATGACGTGGGCGCCGATTCGGTTCCCGGCCGTCCGCGAACCCTGACCGGTCGCCGTCTCCCCAGCCGGACCCTAGCGCCCCGGCGTGCGATCGCGGGAGGGCTCCGGGACGGTTGTGGACGACGCGAGGCCGCGGGCGCTCCGCGTGCGGTTCTGCGCGGCGAGCGGTGCCCCGTGGCGGGCGCGCGTTCGCCGCTGCGCACCCGGGGCTCGAACGGCTCTCGGATGACGACCGGCTGCAGGTTCAGACGTACTGCTCGGCCAGCTCGCGGCCGATCCGCGCCAGCTCCGCCCGCACCTCCGTCGGCTCGATCACCTCGATAGCGCCGCCCCATCCGGCGAGCGTGCGGGCGATGTCGAGCACGGTCGGGGCGCCGACCCGCACCCAGCTGCGATCCGCCGCCTCGAGCGCGTCGTTCGGCTCGACCTCGCAATGCCGGCCGAACTGCCGAGCCAGGACGCCGAGCCAGCGGGTCTCGACCGCCACGGTCGCCCAGGTGCGCGAGCGCAGCGCCTCCATCGCGTCCACCACCTCCTCCCATGCCTCGGCGAGGTCGAACCCGGCGGGTGGCTCGAACGTGGAGGCGAGCGGGGCCGCATCCGAGATGCGGTCGACGCGGAAGGTGCGCCGCCCCGCCGGGGTGGCCGCGACGAGGTACCAGACGTCGTCCTTGTCGACCATCCCGAGCGGCTCGACGACGCGCGCGGTGACGCCCGAGCGGCGGCCGGCGTACGTCATCCGCACGCGCCGCCGGGCCACGACCGCCGACTGGAGGAGGTCGACCAGCGGCGTGCCGGTGCGCTCGGGCTCGCCCCACCGCGCCGGGTCGACGAGGGTCGCGGTGGCGGCGGCCGCGGCCGGCTCGCGGAACGTCGACGGCAGCGCGCGCACCAGCTTGCGCAGCGCCGACCTCGCCTCGTCGGACACCGCGGCCGCCGGCCCGAGAAGGAGGAACAGGGCCTGCGCCTCGGGCGCGGACAGCCCGCTGAGGTCGGTGCGCGCTCCGCCGACGAGCTGCCAGCCGCCGCCGCGCCCGGGCTGGGCATAGACGGGGATGCCGGCCGCCGACAGCGCCGCGAGGTCGCGACGGGCGGTGGGCACCGACACCTCCAGCTCGGCGGCCAGCTCGCCCGCCGTCACCCGCCCCCGCTGCTGGAGGAGCAGGAGGGCGGCGAGCAGCCGGTCCGCGCGCATGTGGATCAGGTTGTCAGCAGAAGTGCTCACTCGGTGATCACTTCACCGACGAGGGTAGGACCGACCGCCGGCAGCCGGCCGGCACCGACCAGGAGGACACCACCATGCTCCGCGGACTCACCACCGTCACCTACCTCGCCGCCGACGTCCCCGCCGCCGTCGACTGGTACACCGAGCTGCTCGGGGCGGAGCCGTACTTCCGCCGCGACGCCGACGGCTCCCCCGCGTACGTCGAGTGGCGCATCGGCGACTACCGGCACGAGCTGGGCGTCATGGACGCGCGGTTCGCGCCGGCCGGGGCGGGACACGACGGCAGCGGCACCATCACGTACTGGGCGGTGGATGACGCCCGCGCAGCCCACGCGCGGCTCCTCGCCCTGGGTGCCACGAGCCACGCCGACCCGACCGAGCGCGGGCCCGGGTTCGTCACCGCCTCGGTGCTCGACCCGTTCGGCAACGTGCTCGGCGTCATGGAGAACCAGCACTACCTCGACGTCCTCGCCGCCCGCTGAGAGCGCCCGAACGCAGCGGAGCCGGATACCGGGCAGGCGCGCGGCCGACGTCGCTCCCGGCGCCTACCTGCGCCGACCGTGACCTCGCGCCGGCTCCCTAGTGTTTGGTGACCTTGACCGAGGTCGGGCTGAGGACGGCGACGATCGTGACGGCGGAGCCGTTCGGGATCGGCTCGTCGGCACGGGCGTTGAGGCGGGTGAGGTGACCGGCGGCGGTGACCATGACCTGGCCGAGACCACCGTCGGGGATGGCGTCGATGACCGAGCCGCTGAGCCCCACCAAGGTGGCGGACCGCACGGTGGCCTCGTCTCCGCCGCGCATCAGGCTCCGCGTGGCATAGCCGGTGCCGACACCGACGAGCGCGCCGGCCGCGAGGCCCGCCCCGATCGCCGCACCGCGGTTGTCGGAGGCGTCCAGGGTGAGCGCCCCGACGAAGCCGAAGGCGCCGAGGAACGCGGCCACGGCCAGGCCGGAGAGGAGGTCGGAGCCGAAGCCGTCGAACAGCCCGTCGACGAACTCTCCGGCGACCAGCGACACGGCGAGCAGCAGGATGCCGACGCCTCCGATGACGAGTAGCGCGATCTGCACGGGTGCCTCTTCCTGCGGCCGACGGTGGGTTCGCGCCCTGCTGCGCGCCGGACCGTGACCTCGAGCCGAATCCTAGGGCCAGCGACCCGGTAGCGGCACGTGATCGCGGAACGGGTCGGGGTGGGTGCCGTGCCGCGCCGCCGCTGCACGGGCCGTACGTTCGACGGGCCGGTGTCCGGTCGGCTCGTCCTCCTCGTCCGAACGGTTCGTCCACGAGCGGATCGACGGCGCCGGACGTCATCCGCGCTCTACCTTC
Organism: Dermatophilaceae bacterium; assembly: GCA_051657965.1. GTDB lineage: Bacteria > Actinomycetota > Actinomycetes > Actinomycetales > Dermatophilaceae > JBOFLG01. The sequence continues at coordinate 514 of JBOFLR010000187.1, read as the reverse complement.
TGCCCATGCTGAGTGAGGCGACCCTTCGGGCGCACCAGGCGTTCCACACCTGGGACCGCAACCCGTGGCAACAGCGGGCGCGCCTCATGCAGTCGCTGTGGCGCCAGGAGCGCGGTCTCGCGCCGGCCGGTGCGCAGCCGCACGACGGCTCCTCGGTGGCCGACCCCGACCGGCAGGGCGTCGCCTTCCTCTCGGCCCCGGCGCGTGACGCGGCGCGGCGCTCGCTGGCTCAGCCGCAGCCTGGCGGCAGCACCCACGGTGCACGCTGGTACAGCAACCTGCTGCTCAGCCAGTCGCTCTCGTTCAACCTGTTCGGCCCGTTGACCGACCGGATCTACGCGGAGGAGACCACCCTCGCGCTCCAGGCGGTGTGGCCCGACATCGCCCAGGTCACCGACATCGTCTTCGACTACTCGCCGGGTCGCCGGTGGTCGGCCGCGTCGGGTCTGGACACCCGACACGACGTGCACGTGTCGTACATCGACCCGGCAGGTGCCAAGCGCTTCCTCGGCGT
>JBOFLR010000186.1:0-6534 GCA_051657965.1 Dermatophilaceae bacterium | reverse complement strand
TCTCGTGGAAGTAGACGTCGAAGTCGACGCCGAACTCGTGCAGCGACTGCTTGATCTGGTCGAACATCATCCCCACGCCGGCGACCCGGAAACGTTCGGTCGCCTCTGCGTCGGGGAGGTCGAGCACGCCCGGCTCGTGCGCGACGACAGCCTGCGCGACATCCGAGATGTAGGCACCGGCGTAGCCGTCATCTGGGGCCTCCTCCCCTCTCGCAGCGGCGAGGAGGGAGCGAGCGAACCGGTCGATCTGAGCGCCGTGGTCGTTGAAGTAGTACTCCCGGGTGACCCGCGCGCCGGAGGCCGCGAGGATGCGCGCCAGCGAGTCACCCACCGCCGCCCAGCGGGTACCGCCGAGGTGGACCGGACCGGTCGGGTTGGAGGAGACGAACTCGAGGTTAACGACGTGGCCTGCCTCGGAGTCGTTGCGGCCGTAGGAAGTTCCCGCCTCGACGATGGCGCGGGCGAGCTCGCCGGCGCTGGCCGCGTGGAGCGTGATGTTGAGGAACCCGGGCCCGGCCACGTCGACCGCCTTCACCCCGGCGACGTCCGCGACGCGAGCGGCGAGCAGGTCGGCCACGGCGCGCGGCGGCATCCCGGCCGGCTTTGCCAGCTGGAGCGCCACGTTGGTCGACCAGTCCCCGTGCTCGCGGTTCCGCGGCCGCTCGACCCGCACCTCCACCGGCACCGGGACCGCGAGGTCACCAGCGTCGACCGCGGCGACGAGGGCGCTGCGGATGGCCGCGGCAAGCTGCTCTGGAGTCACCGGTGAATCCTACGGGCGGTGCCGTCCGACCCGGCCCCGGGCGGCGAGGCGTGAGACGGTGGCCACGAGGTGGCCGGGGTCGAACGGCTTCGAGATGAACCCGTCGAAGCCGCACCTCAGCACCTCGTCCTCGTCCGGGGTCGGGGTGGCCGCGGTGACGAGGAGGGTGGGTACGTGGTCGAGGCGAGGATGGGCGCGGATGGCGGCGATCGCCCACCAGCCGTCGTACGGAGCCATCTGGGCGTCGAGGACGATGACGGTCGGGGGGCGCGAGTCAGGGTCGATCAGGCGGGCCATCGCCTGGTGTCCGTCGACCGCCTCCTCGACCGCGAACCCGACGAGCTCGAGGTTGATGCGCATCAGCCGGCGGATCGACTCGGTGTCGTCGCACACGAGCACCGAGCGCGCGGGACCGCTCGAGGTGGTCCCGGATTGCATGGACGTCAGCGTAGGCTGCTAGGGTCGCGGAGCGTCGCGGAATGAGGTATACCCGCGTCCGGGCCGGTCAGGCCCCCGTAGCTCAGGGGATAGAGCACCGCCCTCCGGAGGCGGGAGCGCAGGTTCGAATCCTGCCGGGGGCACCGAATGGATGCGCGCCAGCGCAGCCGAGCGGGGTCCTCGGCAGTGATGACGGGAGGCGCGTCCAGGGGGTGAGGGACGAACCCGCTGGACGCGTGGGTCCTGCCGGGGGCACCGAATGGATGCGCGCCAGCGCAGCCGAGCGGGGTCCTCGGCAGTGATGACGGGAGGCGCGTCCAGGGGGTGAGGGACCCGCTCCGACCGGTGGCAGGCGTTCGCGAGGTGGGCGCTGCCCGTGGGATGCTCACCGCTGGGCGCTCGACCAGCCCCAGATGAGGCTCCGTCGGTGAGGTCCTGGGCGTGGGCCGCGTGAGCGGGAGAGGACGCGCATGACCGAGGCCGTCATCGCGCTGGTCGCCGTCCTCGTGGCCGCGGCCCTGCTGCTCGTGATCTGGCGGGCGCGGCGGCCCAGAGCCGTTCCTCCGCAGCCCGGTACGGCGGATGACGCCGTCGCGCCACCAGCGGACCACCTCGACCTCACGCAGGACGAGCTCGACGCACGAGGGTCGTCATCCGACGCACCTGCGGCCGGAGGTTTGTCATTTCCGGGGGCGATGTCGGAAGATGACGGCGAGCGCCTCGAACTGGCACAGCCCGATCTCGGCGTGACATCCGTTGTTCCGCACGCGACGGAACGAGACCGGGCAGGGGTCAACGGTATCGGCCCTGTGCTCGGCGACCTCCTCGCCGCCGACCAGAAGGGCACCGCCTTGTCTCTCGACGCCACCATCCAGCAGTTGCTCACCATCGAGGGCGCCACGGGCGCCGCCGTCATCGACTCCGAGTCCGGGATGGCGCTGGCCCAGGGCGGGAGCCCGGGCTTCGACCTCGGCATCGCGGCCGCGGGAAACTCCAACGTCGTGCGGGCGAAGATGGCGACGATGGCCGAGATCGGCCTCGACCAGAAGATCAACGACATCCTCATCACCCTCGACAAGCAGTACCACCTGATCAACGTGCTCGACACGCCGGTGACCAGGGGCCTGTTCATCTACCTGGTGCTCGACCGCACCCGGGCGAACCTGGCCCTGGCTCGCCACCGCCTCGCGACGGTGGCGCCGACCGTCGAGGTCTGAGCGAAGCGCCCGGCTGGCGCCGGCGCCAGCCGGGTCAGGCGTCCTTGAGTCCGCGCACGGACCGCCGCACCGGCCGCTCACCGGACAGGGCGTACCCCATCACCAGGTCCTCGTCGGCCTCGGCGGCGTCGAGCACCGCTGCCACGGCGCCTTCGTGCACCACGACGAGGCAGTCGCAGCACCGGAGTAGTTCGCTGACGTCGACCGAGAGCACCACGACCGCACGCCCGTCGGCGGCGAGGCCGCCGATCAGGCCGTAGGTGCGTTCTTTCGCCGCGACGTCGACACTGCGGGTCGGGTGGTTGAGGATGACGACCCGGGACGCGGTCCTGGCCGCCTTCGCGATGGCGATCTTCTGCCGATCTCCCCCGGAGAGCGTCTGCACGACGGCCTGGATGTCGGAGATCGTCAGGTCCTCCTGGCTGACCCCCTTGATGGCGTCGCGCAGCCGCTCGATCTCGGAGGTGTACTCCCCCGACTCGGTGAGCACGTCGGCCACCTTTCGGCTCATGGTCTCCGGGGCAGGGCCCGCGACGTAGGCGATGCGAGGGTCCTTGCTGGGCGGCAGCTCCACCGGCTCGCCGTCGATCTCGACCGAGTCCGCCGTCGACTCGATCTTCCCGGCGAGAGCCTCCACCAGCTCGACCGCACCGGACTGCCGCATCCCGATCACCCCGATGACCTCGCCGGCGTGGACGGAGAGCTCGACGTCGCGCAGGCGACCCCTCGGTACGCTCAGGCCACGAACGATGAGCACCGGCTCACCACGCCGTCGGGGGCCCATCTCGACCCGGTGCAACGGGCGGTCGAGCATGGCGAGCACGAGCTCGTCGGCGGCCACCGTGCCGCGGTCGGCGACTCGCGCCACCACCCCGTCGCGAAGCACGGCCACCCGGTCGCAGAGCGCCGTGACCTCCTCCAGACGGTGGGCGATGTGGAGCACGGCGCAGCCCTGCTCGCGCAGGCTGCGGGACGCGTGGTGGAGCTGGGTGATCTCGAGGTCGTTGAGCAGTGCCGACACCTCGTCGAAGATCACCAGCTGGGCTTCTTCTGCGAGGACTCTCAACACCTCCGCGAGGGCCTGCTCGGCCGGATCGAGCTCGACGACCGGCACGGTGAGGTCGATCTCGAAGTGGGTGCGGCGAAGGATCTCGGCACCCAGGGGAAGCAGGTCGGACTCGTCCCACTGCGCCATGAACGTGTTGCGGTACATCGCCCGGATGACGCTGAGGTCGGTGGGAAGGGTGAAGTCCTGCTCGATGACGCTGACCCCGGCCGCGAGCGCCTCGGCGCGGGAGCGGGGACGGTACGGCTCGTCCTCGAGGCGCATCGTCCCGCTTCGAGGCCGGATCTCCCCGGTGATCGCCTTGATCAGCGTGGACTTCCCCGAGCCGTTCCTCCCGATGAGACCGATGATCTCGCCACGCCGGATGCCGAGGTCGACGCCGCGCAGCACGTGTCGCTGGCCTCGGAACTGATGAAGGCCGGCGATGTCGAGCAGCGGTTCCACCACTACCGTCCTCTCGCAGAGTCGGCTCCGCGACCGCCCTGAGCCGCCCCAGATCCTAGATGAGCCTGCCGCGTCGACCCAGGATCACCCCCGAGACGGAGCCCCGGGTCCACCGGCGGGTTGACCCTGACGTCGGGTGGGGCTGCAAGGATCGTCGCCATGACAGGAGACAGGACATGACCACCACTGCGCCCGAAGGGGCGCGCATCGAGGTGCAGGGACTCACCAAGCGATTCGGGTCCTTCGTCGCCGTCGACAACCTCAGCTTCACCGTGGAGCCCGGCCGGATCACCGGCTTCCTCGGGCCCAACGGGGCCGGGAAGACCACCACCTTGAGGATGCTGCTCGGGCTGATCCGGCCGACCAGCGGCACCGGCACCATCGGCGGCCGGACCTATCACGACCTGCCCGCACCGTTGCAGACCGTCGGTGCGGCGCTCGAGGCCACCAACTTCCACCCGGGCCGCAGCGGCCGCGACCACCTCCGCGTGCTCGCCGACGCGGGCTCGATCCCCACCGCCCGGGTCGACGAGCTGCTCGAGTTGGTCGGCATCCCCGCCGCCGCGCGCAAGCGCGCCGGCGGCTACTCGATGGGGATGAGGCAGCGCCTCGGCCTCGCCGCGGCCCTCCTCGGCGACCCGCACGTGCTCATCCTCGACGAGCCCGCCAACGGCCTCGATCCCGAGGGCATCCGCTGGCTGCGCGGTTTCCTGCGCCATCTCAGCTCCGAGGGCAAGACCATCCTCGTCTCGAGCCACCTCCTCCAGGAGGTCGAGCAGACCGTCGACGACGTCATCATCATCGCCAACGGCCGCTTGGTACGGGCCGGCACGATGGCCGAGCTACGCGGCAGCCGGGGCGCGCTGGTGCGCACCTCGGATGCCGAGCGCCTCGCCGGGGCGCTGCGCATCGCCGACGTCACGAGCACCCCTGCCGAGGACGGCTCACTCGTGGCCGACACCTCCGACCTTCGCCTCGTCGGCGACGTCGCCCTGCAGGCCGGTGTGCCGATCTACGGCCTGGAGCAGAAGCGCGCCGACCTCGAGGCGCTCTTCTTCGAACTCACCGAGGGCACCAACCGCAACGAGCAGCCCGGCGGCGCCCAGAGCGCACCGCCCGAGCAGGATGCCGTGCACGGCAAGGAAGGAGCCAACCTGTGATCGCCGCCGTCCGTTCCGAGTTCCGCAAGCTGTTCACCACACGACTGTGGTGGGGCATGGCCATCGCCGTCATCGTGGGCGCCGCCCTCTTCTCGATCATCTTCGGCTTCGTGTTCACCATCGAGGCCAGCCCCGAGGACATCGCCGAAGGCCAGCCCGTCGGTGACCCCACGCAGATCGCGAACAGTGTCTACACCGGGGGCCTCACCATCGGCTACACCCTGCTGCTCGTCATCGGCATCATGCAGATCGGCTCCGAGTACAGGCACAAGACGATCAGCGGCACCTTTCTCAGCACGCCCAAGCGGGTGCAGGCGATGGGTGCCAAGGTCGTCGCGCTGCTCGGCATCGGCGCCGTGTACGGGGTGATCTCGCTCGTGACGTCGGTGATCGCCGGTGCCATCGTGCTCCAGTCCCGGGGGGCCGACCCGTTCCCGAGCACCGAGGTGCTACGAACCCTCGCGTTGAGCCTGCTCGTGCTAGGCCTGTGGGCGCTCATCGGGCTCGGCACCGGCATCCTCATCCCCAACCAGGTGGCCGCGTTGCTCATCTCGGTCGGAGTGGTCTGGATCGTCGAGCCGATCGCCACGGTGGCGCTGGGGTTCTGGGATTGGGGCCGCGACAACGTCGTCTCCTACCTGCCCGGATCGGCGACGAACGCGATCGCCGACGGCGTCACCCAGCAGACCGAGACGAGCGCGCAGCCGCTCAGCTGGTGGGCTGCGGCGCTCGTGCTGGCGGCCTACGCGGCGGTGCTCGCCGGCCTGGGCAGCTGGCGCACGGTGCGCAGCGACATCAGCTGACGTACGGCTCATGGCCGGCACCTGTGTAGCGGGTGCCGGCCATGAGGGCCGTGCGGGGATAGGCTGGAGGGCGCCATCGTCGACCAGCGAGCAGCCCGGAAAGAGGCGCATCCCCCGTGGCCGAGCAGTCCCCGTCCAGCGACCCCCTCACCTCGTTCGGCCCCAACGAGTGGCTGGTCGAGGAGCTGTACGAGCGGTACCGGAAGGACCGCAACGCCGTGGACCGCGCCTGGTGGGACTTCTTCGAGCACTACACCCCGGGCGGCCCAGCGTCGGCGGGAACCGACAACGGCAGCACGAACGGGTCGCCGGCTCACGCCGCGGCGCCGGCCAGATCGGCCGGCGTCCCGCCGTCCGCGCCAACGCCGCCGGCCACGCCGCGCCACGCCGCACCGGCACCGACACCGGCACGCTTGGCGTCATCCGCATCCCCAGCGAGCTCCGCGCCAGCCGACACCACGCCGTCCGCTCCTCCAGCGAACTCCGCGCCACCCGACGCCGTGTCGGCCGATACCTCTGCGTCCGTCGGGTCGGCGTCAGCCACATCCACCACGGCGCGGCATTCGGATGACGCGGCGGCCGGCTCGCGCCCGGGCGTCGCGACCGACCGGTCCGGGGACCGGGCACCAGCGCAGCCGGTGGC
>JBOFLR010000185.1:0-6595 GCA_051657965.1 Dermatophilaceae bacterium | reverse complement strand
GTGGGTGTGGTGACGACGCCGCAGATGATGCCGGCGGTGTTCTCGCCGTAGGGCCGGTCGACCGGCACCAGGGCGCCCGACTCGTCGAGGTCGAGCTCCTGCGCCGTGCCGCCGCCACCGGCGACCATGGACACCAGCTCGTACGGGTAGACCACCCCGCGCCGCCGGGCTCGGACGACCTTCTCGGCGTAGGCGTCCAGCGGTGCGAGCCGGGTGGTGGGCGGCGGCTCCACGGTGAAGGTGACCCCGGAGCCGGGCTGGTACCAGAACCGGGCGCACACCGGCACGGTGTGCCCGCGGTCCCCGGCGACGCGACCCTCCACCCGCACCTCCTCGACGCCGGCGCCGGCCGTCATCGGGGCGATCTTGGCCTGCAGCGCGGTGAGCTGGTCGAGGTCGGCCTCGACCGGTGGCCAGATGTGCAGCCACACGTGGTTCATGTCGAACCGGACATCGGGCGAGCTCGTGCGCGCCCGTCGCACCGCCTCCATGCAGTTGGCCAGGGCCCGCTCCACGTGCGGCAGCCCGGTCACCCGCCCGGTGTCGTCGCGCCCGACCACGAACTGCCGCACCTGGGCGAGCGCGACCAGGCGCTGGTCTTGCGGGTTGCCCCGGGCGACGGCACGCAGCAGCAGCACGTCCTCGGGAGCGTCGAGCCGGGTGATGTCGAAGTCCCGCAGCCGCCACAGGTTGAGCCGGCGGCCGACCATCGGGTGCACCCCGCGCACCGGGAGGTCCTCGGGCAGCGACCCGTCGTCCTGCGGCCGGAACGTGTAGTACGCGACCTCGCGGTCGTCGTCGGTGACGACTCCCACGGCGACCCGGCGCGCCGAGTGGGCGAACGGCATCCGGGCCAGTCGTTCGCGGAGCACGGATGACGCCGCCTCGCCGTCAGTGGGAGCGTCGCCCCAGTGCAGGTAGAGGTCGACGACGCCCTCGTGGCCGGACGGGCGGGTGTCGAGCAGGCGCCCGAGCGTGCCGGCGAGGGCGCTGTCGGGGGTGAGCTCGTCGACGGTGGCGACCGTGCTCACCAGGTGCGAGTCGCGGTCGTCGAGGCGGTAGCTCGCCGAGGCCACCGCGCGGCCGTCCTCGGTGCGCTCGACGAGGTCGTGCAGCTGGTGCTCGCGGTAGTGCCGCTTCACGAGCACCTCGAGCATCGGCTCGCGGTCGCGTACCCCCTGCCGGAGCCGGATGGCGAGGACGCGCACGATGCGCTCGGGGATGCCGGCCAGCGCGTCGACCCGGGCGGTGCGGTCCGCGCCCGTGGCGGTGTCGATCGCCTCGAGCTCGTCGTCGACCGACTCCAGGACGGAGACCCGCTCGGCGTCGACGACCGGCTGGTCGAACCAGCGGAACCGGACACTGCGGGCGAGGTCGCCGACCACGGGGAAGCGCAGCTGGGTGGCGGCGACGAGGCGGTCGAGCAGCTCGCGGGCGCCGGCGTCGTGCGGCGGCTCCGGGGCCGGCTCGGCGAGCCAGCGCTGCAGCACGGCGGTGGCCATGGCGACCTCGGGAGCCGAGCGCTGCTGGGCGAGGAACACCCGGAACACCGCCTGCTCGAGCCGCGGCGTGCGCTCGGTGCCGACGACGCCGTAGTGCGCCAGCACCCGCTCCAGCCGGGTCACGAAGTCGGGCGGGAGGCCGCCGCGTTCGGGGTCGAGCGTCTGGAGGTAGGTGTGGAAGTGCTCGCGCGGACTGTGCACCCGGTTCTCGAGGTGCGCCTCCTCCTCGACCGGGCGGTTGCGGCTGAGCTCGGCGACGTCGGCGAGCACGGCGAGCAGCTCGGTCTCGGCGGCCACCGGTGGCCGCGCGCTCGCCGCCAGGGCGTCGCGCGCGTCGAGGTAGGCGGCGAGCGTGCGCTGCTCGTGCCCGGGGTCGAGGTCGTAGCCGAGGAGCATCGCGGCGAGGGCCCGGCGCCCGTGCGACGCGCGGGCCTCGACGTCGTGGGCGTCCTGCTCGGCGGGAAGGTCGAGGTCGGGGGCGTCGCCCGCCGGGCCGGATGACGCGGCCTCCTCGGCGTCTCCCGTGGGATCGAGCCGCAGCAGCGGTGCACCGGTCTCGACCTGGCTGCCCGCGGCGACGAGTAGCTCCTTGACCCGCGCCGCGAACGGGGCGGAGAGAACGGTCTCCATCTTCATCGACTCGAGCACGATCACCGGCGAGCCGGCCGTGACCGCAGCCCCCTGGGGCACCGGGGTGGCGACCACGAGAGCCGGTGCGGGAGAACGGAGCACACCACCCTCGTCGCGGCTCACCCGGTGCGTCACCCCGTCGACCTCGACCAGCTGCACGGGCCCGTGGTTGGCCGTGACCAGCCGGTGCGTGCGGCCGCCGACCTGGAGCCGGCTCGCGTAGGGCCCGACCCGCTCGACGTCGGCGTCGACCGAGACAGGAACACCACCGGCATCCGCGACCCCCACCCGGAAACGGGCCGGGCCGGTGCGGTGCACGGTGACCCGATAGCCGACACCGCGCAGCTTGAGGTCGACCGCGCGGCCGACATCGTGCTGCACCTGGGGGCGTCCGCCGCGGGCGGTCTCGAGCAGGCGGGTGCGCTCGATCGCCTCGGCCTCCTCGTAGGCCTCGATGCCGGCGGCGACCAGGGCGACGCCGCTGTGCGCGTGGGCGACCAGGCGACCCTCGCCGCGGACCCGGTCGATCCAGCCGGTGTCGGCGGTGCCGCCGACGACCTCGGGCTGGTCGAGCAGGTCGAGGATGAAGGACTTGTTCGTCGCACCGCCCTCGATGACGACGACCGTCTCGCGCATCGCCCGACGGAGGCGAGCCAGCGCCTCGTCGCGGTCGCGGCCGTAGGCGATGATCTTGGCGATCATCGAGTCGAAGTCAGCGGGGATCGAATCGCCCTCTGCCACACCGGTGTCGACGCGGATGCCGGGGCCGGCCGGCAGCTCGAGGTGGGCGATCCGGCCGGGGGCGGGTGCGAAGTCGCGGTCGGGGTCCTCGGCGTTCAGGCGCGCCTCGACGGCGTGGCCGAGCTCCGTGGGTCGCTCACCGGTCAGGCGCCCGCCGGCGGCGACGTGCAGCTGGAGCCGCACCAGGTCGGTGCGGGTGACCACCTCGGTGATCGGGTGCTCGACCTGGAGCCGGGTGTTGACCTCGAGGAAGGCGAAGAACCGCTCGCCCGGGTGGTAGAGGAACTCGACGGTGCCCGCGCCGGCGTAGCCCACGGCGAGCGCGAGCCGCTCGGCGGCATCCTTGAGCTCCTGGGCCTGAGCCGGGTCGAGCACCGGCGACGCCGACTCCTCGATGACCTTCTGGTTGCGCCGCTGCACCGAGCAGTCCCGCACCCCGATCGCCCAGGCGGTGCCCTGGCCGTCGGCGATCACCTGCACCTCGACGTGCCGCGCGCCGGTCACCAGCTTCTCGAGGAAGACCACCCCGGAGCCGAAGGCGCGCTCGGCCTCCTCCCGGGTGCGGGTGTACGCGTCGGCGAGGTCGGCGTCGGAGTCGACCCGGCGGATGCCGCGCCCGCCGCCGCCCGCGGTGGCCTTGAGCATCAGCGGGTAGCCGATGCGGCCCGCGGCGGCGACAGCGTCGTCGAGGGTGTCGACGCCGCCTCTGCTCCACGGCGCCACCGGGACCCCGACCTCCTCGGCGATGAGCTTGGAGCCGATCTTGTCGCCGAGCCGGCGCATCGCCTCCGGGCTGGGCCCGACGAAGGTGACGCCGAGGCGGCCGCACAGCTCGGCGAAGGCGGGGTCCTCGGCGACGAAGCCCCAGCCCACCCAGGCGGCGTCGGCCCCGGTCTCGTGCAGCGCCCGCTCCAGGACGGCGTGGTCGAGGTAGGGCCGGTTCGCCGCCGGTCCGAGGTCGTAGGCGTGGTCGGCCTCACGCACGAACATCGCGGATCGCTCGGCCTCGGTGTGCAGCGCGACGACCTCGATGCGGTGCCCGTCGACCGCGGCGGCGTTGAGGTCGCGCACGGCGTGGATGAGGCGCATCGCGGACTCCCCGCGGTTGACGACGGCCAGCCGCTGGAACATTCGGGCATCCTCCCAGGTCACAGTCCACGCGGCGGGTGCCGCGGCGCGCGGTGAGTGCCGCAGCATCCCGAGCCTGTCACCTTAGGCAGTGACGCGCGAGTAGCGGCCCACGCGGGCAGTTCGGCGCGTCCGCCGCGCCCGTCAACCGGCCGCGCCTGTCACCGCGTCGCGCCCGTCGTCCAGCTCGGGTGACGGTCGTCATCGCGGCCGGCGGCGGAGCCGCACGAGGGCACCGAGCAACGCGATCACCGCGAGCCCGCCCGCCGCGACCCAGGCCGAGGTCACCAGCGGGCCGGCCAGCGCGGCGAGCACGACCTCGGCAGCGGCGCGGGTACGCCCGTCGGCCACCTGACCTGCTACCGCGGATGTCGCCGGCCCGGCGCCGACGGCGACCACGACCGACCCCAGCAGTCCCACCAGGCCGAACCGTGCCGCCGCCGCCGCGAGCCTGCCCAGCAGCAGTGCACCCACCACGACGAGCACCCCGAGCGCCACCGGGCCCCACCGTGCGGCCAGCTCGGCTCCCCGGTACGCGGCGCCGGCCCGCTCGAACCGCTGCGTCGTCGTGAGCGGCACGGTCGCGTCGAGCTCGGCCGGGAAGACCCCCGCCGGCACCCCCTCGGCCTCGAGCCGCTCACGCAGCGCGTCGGCGAGCGGGCCGATCCGGATGACGACGAGCTCGCCTTCGCGGGTCACGGCCGCGGAGGTGCCGCTCTCGAGCCCGGCGCGCAGCTCGCGGTGGCTGTCGGCGATGGTGCTGCGCACCGTGGGCGCGAACGCCGGCGAGTCGAGCACGGTGCGGGTCAGCGGCCCGACCAGGTCGGCGAGCAGCGGGTTGTCGACCCGGGATGCCGCGCGCTCGGCCACCAGGTCGCCCACCTCGGGAGTCGAGACGACCGGGGCGACCTGGGCCACGAAGTCGTCGGTGTCGGCCACCGTGCCGACCACCCACCACGCCACCAGGCAGACCGGGACGAGGACACCGGCCGCCACGAGCGCCAGTGTGCCGATCGCCCGGCGCCACCACGCGATCACGACGACGAGCGGGCGCCGCGGCCCGGCTCGACCGGGACGTCGAGGGCGCCCTCGGGCGCCGTCGCCGACTCGTCCGTCCGCGCGTCGTCGGCCACCGGCGCCCGGCCGTCGTCGGCATCCGCCATCGGGCTGCCCTCGGCATCCGCGGGGGCGTGCGCCACCGACGTACGGCCCTCTGCGGCATCCGCGCCGGTGGGCGCTCCCGGTGTACGGCTGCTCTCGGCATCTGCGCCGGCCCGGTGCGAACGGTGCGTCGCGTCCCGGGTGACGAGGGCGACGACCCGCTCCTCGACGTCGTCGGTGAGCTCGTACCGGCGCTTGTAGATCTCGAGCATCGCCATCACGGTGGCCGCCACCGGCACCCCGAGCAGCGCGCCGGACAGGCCGAACAGCTGGGTGCCGAGCAGGGCCGCCCCGAACGACACCGCCGGATGCAGGTTGACCGCACGTGCGGAGATGCGCGGCTCGACGAAGAGGTTCTCGACCTGCTGGTAGGCGATGCCCCACACCAGCACCCACAGCCCGAGCAGCGGGTCACCCGAGGTGAGCCCGACCACGACCGGCAACGCGATCGAGACGTAGGTGCCGATGTTCGGGATGAACTGGGCGATGATGCCGGTCCACAGCGCGAGCGGCAGCCAGAACGGCAGCCCGATCGCGGCGAACACCACGCCGCTCAGCACCGCGTTGATCGAGGCCAGCACGATGCGGGCCGCGATGTAACCACCGACCTTGATGCGGGTGAGGTCCCAGGCGGCGAGGAACGGCACCTGGAGGGAGGGCTGCATCCGGCTGGCGATCCACTGCCGTAGCGCGGGCATGCCGGCCGAGGTGTAGAAGGCGAAGAAGAGCAGCACGAACACCCCGAACGCGCCCGACAGCACGGTGGTGAGGACCCCGAGCACCCCGAACGCGAGGTCGTCGGCGTAGCCGGCGATGTCGCCCGGCGTGATGCCGCCCTGCTCGAGCAGCTCCTCGTACGTGTACGACGAACCGGTGAGCTCGTTGGCCCTGGCCAGGGCGGACTCGGCGATGTCGGGCGTGGCCTGCACGAGCTCGGTCAGCTGGCTCACGAGCAGGCCGCCGAACGCGGCGAGGAACCCGACCACCGCGGCCAGCGAGCCGAGCAGCACCACCGCGGTGGCCGCAGCGCGCGGCATCCACCGGGTGAGCCGGGCGACCGCCGGCTCCATCGCGAGCGCGAGGAACCACGCCATCACCACGTAGTAGACGGTGCCGCTGCCGCGCCACAGCACGAACCCGGTGAACAAGGTGAGCAGGATGACGCCGACCACCAGCCAGGTGCGGCGCCAGAGCCCGCGCTCGCGGATGGCGCCCGGTGGGGTCGCCGGGGTGGTCGCGGTGGTGGCCTCCATGGGTGACCAATCTAGGGTCGCGCGCCGACGCCGGCCCAGCGCGGTTCGCGCTCGATGGCGAGTCGAGAGCCGTGGGACTCCGGTCGACGGCCGCACTCGGAATCTGCGGCGGGCTCGAACCGGTCCGTCGGCGCCGACCTCTCGCGGCGGATGTTCGTAGCAGAGCATTGCTACGATGTG
>JBOFLR010000184.1:0-1985 GCA_051657965.1 Dermatophilaceae bacterium | reverse complement strand
CGTCGAGTGCGTCGGCGACGTCGAGCGCGTCGACCGTGCCTCGCACGTCGTGCACGCGTACACCCCAGACGCCGTGCCGGGCCGCGTGCACCGTCGTGACCGCGGTGGCGACGTCGCGCTCGAGCGGCGGCCGCACGTCATCCGGGCCCCGACCGACGCGGCCGAGGAAGGTCTTGCGCGAGGCCCCGACGAGCACCCGTGGGCCGATGGCGACCAACCGTTCGAGACCGCGCAGCAGGGCCCAGTTGTGCTCGGCGGTCTTCGCGAACCCCAGCCCGGGGTCGAGCACCAGCCGCTCGGGAGGGATGCCCGCGGAGGCGAGCGCCGTCATCCGCGCGTCGAGCTCGTGGCACACGTCGGCGACCACGTCGTCGTACGCCGCGCGGGCCTGCATGTCGGCGCTGTGCCCGCGCCAGTGCATCGCCACGTACCCGGCCCCGCGGTCCGCGACGAGAGGGATCATGCCCGGGTCGGCGAGCCCGCCGCTGACGTCGTTGACCACCGTGGCCCCGGCGTCGAGGGCGGCCGCCGCGACCTCCGCGCGCATCGTGTCGACCGACACCGGCGAAACCTCGGCGAGCGCAGCCACCACGGGGACGACACGCCGCAGTTCCTCCTCGAGCGACGGGCGCTCGGCACCCGGCCGGGTGGACTCGCCCCCGACGTCGAGCAGGTCGGCGCCGTTGTCGACGAGTCGGCGCCCGTGCGTCACCGCATCAGCGGGGTCGAACCACCGGCCACCGTCGCTGAACGAGTCCGGGGTGACGTTGACGACCCCCATGACGACCGGCCTCCCCGGTCGGGCCGGGACCGGTAGCGATGCGGTCGCTCGCGCCGTGCGGGGGGTCACCTGGTGCCGCCGGACAGCAGCGCCATCGCCTCCGCGCGGGTGGCCGGGTCGCGCAGCTGGCCACGGACCGCGGAGGTGATGGTGCGCGAGCCGGGCTTGCGCACGCCACGCATGGACATGCAGGTGTGCTCGGCCTCGATGACCACGATGACGCCCCGGACGCCGAGATGCTCGACGAGCGCGTCGGCGACCTGGGTGGTGATCTGCTCCTGCACCTGTGGCCGGCGGGCGAACACCTCGACCAGCCTCGCCAGCTTGGACAGCCCGGTGACCCGGCCCGACTCGTCGGGGATGTAGCCGACGTGCGCGACACCGTGGAACGGCAGCAGGTGGTGCTCGCAGACCGAGTACATCGGGATGTCACGCACGATGATCAGCTCGTCGTGGTCGATCGAGAAGGTCGTCGCGAGAACGTCGGCGGGGTCCTGCCACAGCCCGGCGTAGAGCTCACGAGCCGCCTTGGCGACGCGAGTCGGGGTGTCGCGCAGGCCTTCCCGATCCGGGTCCTCGCCGATGGCGAGGAGCAGCTCGCGCACCGCCGCCGCCGCACGGGGCAGGTCGACCGGGCCGGTCATCCCCGCGTCACCGGGGATGTCGTCCACCTCAGGGGTCGACACGCCCGCCCTCCGGCACGGGGGTGGTCTGGACCGGTGGGTGCTCATCCCGCGCAGGGGGGAGGGCACCGTTCGAAGCGGCCTGGTCGATCGCGGCCTCGGTGCGCGGGTCGCCAGGGGTCACCTGCGCGCCGGGCGGCGCACCGGACCCGTTGCGGCCGTTCATAGCCGCCTGCTCCGCCGGGGTGAGCACGGGCGGGTTTTCGAGCTGATCCTATAAACTATGCCGTGGCAAATTAGGTTTCTCTTTTAATTTTACTTGATTAAAGTAACAAAAGAGGGATGACGCACTGATGATTGTCTTCGTGCTGCTATCTCTACTATTAGCTGTTCAAGCGCTCAAGAGTGCATCTATGGTGGCGTTGGTGCTGAGCGTACTGACTAGACATCTCCAAAATAGTAACATTCTGTGGTAGAAGAAGATTGAAGAGGTTTTTTGATACAGAAACATGAGCGATATACTAAATCATATTGAATCGAATCCTAAAAAAACGTTACGATTAATTGGTTTGGAGTATGGA
>JBOFLR010000183.1:0-4070 GCA_051657965.1 Dermatophilaceae bacterium | reverse complement strand
GTCTCGGAGGTGCGCGGCCTCACCTCACACGTGTACATCCAGCGCATCCGGCAGGGAACCCAGCCCGACCCCCGGGCCAGTGTGCTGTGGGCCATCGCCCGGGTGCTGAGCGAACGTGCGGCCGTCGAGATCACGATGGACTACTTCTTCGACCTGGCCACGCGAGCCCGCGTGCAGCGCGCCCTCGACCTCGAGCTCGAGCGAGTGATGATGCGGTTCCGAGGCCGGCGCGGGTGATCTGCCTGGAACAGGCACATCGACTGCCTGCGCTGAACTCAAGTGTCGCGGCGTAGCGGAAACGCCGAGGTTGTGACGAAGACGAGCTCAGCGTCGTCTGGAAAAGGTTCTCCCGCAACCACCTTGCGTTCCGCCGATCGTGAGCGGAACCGTTCGAACACCTCGGTCAGCGCCTCGTCGAGTTCCTCGAGGTCGGCGGCAGTCAACCACAGCGAGTAGTCCCTCCATATGGCTGCATCGACCCACTCGGGGGACCACTCGCCGGTCTGCCGCTCAGCGTCGAAGCGACGGATCCGATTGATCCGCCGCTGGAGAGAGATCCAATACAGGTCCTCCATCGCCTGCACCACCGCAGGGTCGCTGTCGTCGTCCTCAGCCCACTCGATCGGCACCTGACGGGTCTGCCACACCGCGGAGCGCCCCTGACCGCCGACGTGTTCGATCCACTCGCCCTCCGCGAGCGCCGCAAGGTGGGACTGGATGCCGCGACGAGCTTCGGGAACGACTTTCGCCAGCTCCGCGGTCGACATCGGTCGACCCTCGACACGGAGCTGTTCGAACAGATCGACCCGCGCAGGGTCGGCCGCCGCGCGGAGGTGCCGTAGACGCCGGTCGACAGCCATGGTTCGCAGCCTAGGGCGAGATGCGTACGCGCACGACCTAAGCCATTCGGACCAGACGGTTTGAAGCACGGGAGAATGTGAGCGCCAAATCTGGCGTCCCTCCCGTGAATCGAAAGGAATCCGTCATGCGACGCTTTATCGCTGTTCTCGGCCTGCTCTCCGTCCTTGCCACCACGCCTGCGGCAGCCGCAGGAGCTGCCCCGGCTCACGCCGATAGCACGAACCGGAAGTGCATGGTCTGCTGACGGTACGGCCGAAGACCCGTGCCGGCTCGGTGCTCTCGGGTGCCGCGCCGGCGCGGGCCGCCGCGAGGCTACCGCTCTGCTGGCCAACAGGCGGTAGACACTCCCCGGCCGGTTGTCATGTGGGACGCGCCCCCTGCAACGGTCGAGTGGTGCCCAGGCGACACAGGCGGTCAGGCGGGTGGTGGCGTGGTCGGGCCGGTGGGGGACGGGCACATCGGGAGCGCGGGGACGCTCGGCGCGGGCGCGAGGGCCTTGAACGAGGTGCCGAGCGCGACATCGACGTCGGTCCCCTTGCGGCCGTCCTTGACCAGCGTGGTGCCCTTGGGCATGACCGAGAGCACCAGCTTCGCCTGGGCCTCGCCGGCCGCTCCGTGGCGGACCTCGGCGACCGCAGGCGTCGGCCGCTTCGAGGTGTCGTTGCCGACGGTGCCCACGGTGAATCCGCGCTCGGCGATCGCACGCGACGTCTGCCCGGCGAGCCCGGTACGTGCCGTGGCGTTGAGCACGGTGACCCTGACCTGAGCGGGCGCGACCGCTCGCGCGTCGTACGGGCGACACGTGGCGGCCGGCGCACCGGACCTCGAGGAGTCGCCGTCGGCGCGGTAGTAGGAGAGCGCATACCAGAACGCGAAGAACATCCCCAGCAGCACGACGCTGAAGGTGACCGCCGTGCGACGCCTCCGCTCTCGTGCCCGCATCGAGGCAGGCGACTCCGCCGGGTACGAGCTCATGCGGGCCTACAGGGCGAGCACCCGAGCGTGGAGAGTGGGCCGCTGCTGTAGCGCGGCGCGCAGCGCCCGGTGCAAGCCGTCCTCGAGGTAGAGCGTCCTGTCCCACTCGACGACATGGGCGAACAGGTCGCCGTAGAACGTGGAGTCCTCGGACAGCAGCATCCGCAGGTCCAGCTCGCGTTTGGTGGTGACCAGTTCGTCGAGCCGCACCAGCCGCGGAGGCACGTCGGACCACTGTCGCGCCGTGTACCCGTGGTCGGGGTACGGGCGATCGTCGCCGACGGCCTTGAAGATCACGAGTGCCACTGTAAAGACGCGGGAGTCGGCTGGCTGGGTGGCGCGCGGACACCTGACCGTTAGATTGACCCGCGTGACCGAGAGCACCGAGCCCAGCAACCCCGACCAGGGCGACCCGTCGCAGGGCGTCCCGCAGCAGAGTGACGCCGAACCGGCGACGGCAGCTTCAGCGGATGCCGACCCGCCGGTGGCAGCTTCAGCGGATGCCGACCCGCCGGCCGCCGAGCCGAGTGAGACCTCCGATCCGGGCGACACCACCGGGCGCCGAACCGGCGACTCGGGCACCGCTGACGCCGCGACGGGTGCCTCATCCGGGGTGGCAGGCACGTCATCCGACGCGGCGGGCGCGTCATCCGGCTCACCGCTGCTCGACACCATCCGCGCCGGCTACTCCTTCGAGGGCGCGGCACTGCAGTTCGGGGCCGCGGTCGTCGACGGCACGGCGCACGCGGACGTGCCGGTCGGCATCCCGCTGTCGGCGATGAACCGGCACGGGCTGGTCGCCGGCGCCACCGGCACCGGCAAGACCAAGACGCTGCAGCTGATGGCCGAGCAGCTCGTCGAGGCCGGGGTGCCGGTGTTCCTGGCCGACGTCAAGGGCGACCTGTCCGGTCTGGCCAGCCCCGGCGAGCCGAACGAGAAGGTCAGCACCCGGTCCAAGGACATCGGGATGACGTGGGAGGCCACCGCGTATCCCGTGGAGTTCTACGCGCTCGGCGGGCTCGGCACCGGCATCCCCGTGCGTACGACGATCTCGGCGTTCGGGCCGACGCTGCTCGCCAAGGTGCTCGGCCTGAACGCCACCCAGGAGTCGAGCCTGGGGCTGGTGTTCCACTACGCCGATACCGAGAAGCTGTGGCTCGACACCGTGGCCGACCTGCGCGCCGTCGTGCAGTTCCTCACCTCCGACGAGGGCAAGGCCGACCTCGAGCAACTCGGCGGACTGTCCGCCGCCACCGCCGGCGTCATCCTCCGCGAGCTGGTGAACTTCTCCGCGCAGGGCGCCGACGTGTTCTTCGGCATGCCCGAGTTCGACACCGCCGACCTGCTCCGCACCGGGCCCGACGGGCGCGGCGTGGCGTCGATGCTCGAGCTGCCGGCGGTGCAGGACAAGCCACAGCTGTTCTCGACGTTCCTCATGTGGCTGCTCGCCGACCTGTTCCACGACCTGCCCGAGGTGGGCGACGCCGACAAGCCCAAGCTGGTGTTCTTCTTCGACGAGGCGCACCTGCTGTTCAACGACGCCAGCCCCGACTTCCTCGACTCCGTGCAGCAGGCCGTGCGTCTCATCCGGTCCAAGGGCGTCGGCGTCTTCTTCGTCACCCAGTCACCGACCGACGTGCCCGACGAGGTGCTCGCCCAGCTCGGCAGCAGGGTGCAGCACGCGCTGCGGGCGTTCACGCCGGATGACGCCAAGGCACTCAAGGCGGCGGTGCAGACCTACCCCAACACCGAGTACGACCTCGCCGAGCTGCTCACCACGCTCGGCACCGGGGAGGCGGTCATCACGGTGCTGTCCGAGAAGGGCGCACCGACCCCGGTGGCCTGGACGCGGATGCGTGCGCCCGAGTCGCTGATGGCGCCGTCCCCGGCGGCGCTGCTCGAGTCGACCGTCGCGGGGTCGTCGCTGGCGGCGAAGTATCCGGCGACCGCCACCGAGCGCGAGTCCGCCGCCGAGATGCTCGATCGCGCCGCCGCCGCCACCCCACCGGCCGGCGCCGGGACGACGCCGGAGCCCGCACCGGTCGGGCAGTCACCTGCCGAGCGCGCCGAGCCCACACCCAAGCCGAAGGCGGCGGGGGCCGACGAGCCGGGCATGGTCGAGAAGGTGGTCAAGAGCTCGGCGTTCAGGTCGATGCTGCGCTCGGCGGGCACGGTCATCGGCCGCGAGATCACCAGGTCGGTCTTCGGTACCAGCCGGCGCCGCCGGTAGCAGG
>JBOFLR010000182.1:0-1607 GCA_051657965.1 Dermatophilaceae bacterium | reverse complement strand
AGATCCACTGCGTGGCCGACTCCGAGTCCGAGCAGGAGCTCGTCACGGTGAGTGTCGAGGAAGCCGTGGGTCGTTCGATCGGTGGCGATGTCGGGGGCCTGGTCGGCGTCCTCACCCGGTTCGCGCACGAGTACGCCGGTCAGGCCCGCGAGGACCATCGGCTCTTCGTCGACGCCTTCCGTCACGGCGCGTTCGAGCACGTCGCCCCCACCTGAGCCGGCCCGGAGCACGGCTGAACCGGCCTGGGTTTTCTGCCTGGAGCGGTCGGCGCGCCGGCGTTCACGGCCCTCCGTGACCTCCGTGATGTCGAACGGACCGCCGACCCGACCGTGTCGTGTGATCATGGGCCGGTTCGAGGAGGAGTGCATGACCGAGATGTTCGCTGCCGGCCTCGCGGTGGCTGCGACCGCACTGGGCTGGATCTGCGCGTGGCGACTCCGGCTTGAACGCTTCCGTGCACGCGACCTACCGTGGTGGTTCGAACTCGTCACGGCGGCGCTGACGTTCGTCAGTGTCCCAGTGATGGCACTGACGGTAAGGGCACTGGTGCTTCCCGACACTGCGATCTACATCTGGACCTCCTCAATCCTGGCCGCACTGGGTGGATTCCTCACGGGCACCCTGCTCTGGCAGGCGCGATCTGGCTTCGTCCTGCGCAACGCCCGTGAGGCCGACGAACGCGGCCGGCGTAGGTGATCGCCTTCGACCAGGTCGTCCGGGCCTGATCCGGCCCGACGATCACCGGCGATCGGGACTGATCCAGTGCAGACCGTCGAACCGCCCGAAGTCGCTGTCGAAAGAGCAGACGCCGGTTCCGTGCTCGATGGCGAGCGCGGCGAGGTGGGCGTCGGTTGGGCTGGTCGTGACACGTGGGTGGGTGATGCTGCGCTGAGACGCCATGAGGGACAACCACGGCAAGCCGACCCGCTCGACGCCGTTCGTCGTCGGCTCCAACCACGCCCGCGCCGTCGCCTGGAGATGCGACTGTTCGTCGACCGCAGAGCGAAGGACGTTGGCGTCGACAATCACCGGGCGCTCTCGGCGTCGTACCGATCGAGCAGCTCGAGGGCACCGGTGATGTCGGTGACGTCGGTCGTCAACCCGACGCTCGCCGTTCGCTGCCGGAACCGGGTGGGCGCGACTCCCCGGGCCAGACCCGCACGGGCCAGCTCGTTGACGGCCTCACCGAGACCGATCTGACGTTCCCTGCGCAGCCGCTCCACGGCCGCCGCAACCTCGGGATCGAGCCGCACCGTGGTCTTCATACCTGCCACGCTAGCGCCAGTGATGCGCCACAAACTGCGTCACTGGCGCTGACCGTCGGACGCCAGCTGGTCGAGCTGCGGGACGCCACAGTGAGTCAGGCGGTGAGGTCGGTGAGCTCGTCGGCGAACTGGGTGCGGTACAGCTCGGCGTACAGCCCGCCTCGGGACACCAGCTCGGCATGAGTGCCGCGCTCGACGATCCTGCCCTCGTCGACGACGAGGATCTGGTCGGCGTGACGCACCGTCGACAGCCGGTGCGCGATGACGAGTGCGGTGCGGTCGCGCAGCGCGTTGTCGAGTGCCGCCTGCAGCGCCTGCTCGCTCTCGCTGTCGAGGTGGGCG
>JBOFLR010000181.1:0-1838 GCA_051657965.1 Dermatophilaceae bacterium | reverse complement strand
GCCCGGCATCCGCCACCTCACGAGACACCCTCGCGCAGTCGCACGCGTTCGAGCTCGAGCTGGTGCAGGGCGAGGGTGCGCTCGCGCAGGTCACCGGCCGCGGCGGCCGGGTCGTTCTGCACCCGGCGCACGTTCGCCGTGGCGTCGGCGATCCGGCGGCCGAGATGGGCGTCGTGCACGCCGGCCACGAGCGCGTCGAGGTAGCGCTGCGGCGGCATCCCGGTGGTGGGGTCGAACCGCGTGGGCAACGGCGCCACCGACAGCTCGGAGACCAGGGGGCGCACCGGTGCGGCCGCCGCATCGGCGACCGCCGCGACCCACGCGGCGGTGGACGCCTCGCGCGCACCGGCCGCCGCGGCGATGCGGATCCCGTCGAACACCGCCCGGTGGGCGGGCGCCGTGAACGCCTCGGGCGCGAGACCGTCGAGGGCGGCCGGGGCGAGCTGCCGCGGGTACTGGATCGCCGCCTGGAGCAGCTGCCGCTCGGCGGACACCACCGGGTCGCGCAGGTCCGGTGCCGGCACCGCGGCGGCGAGCTCGGCGGCGCTCGGCTCGGGCACGTCGTCGACGCCCTCCGGATGACGGAGCCCTCCCGCACGGTCGGTGCGGGCGTCATCCGGCCGGGAGGTGGCCGGCCGCACGCGGGCGGCGCGGCGCACCTCGGTGGCCAGCTGCTCGACCTCGACCCCGAGCCACCCGGAGACGGTGCGGGTGTACTCGGGGCGCAGGCTGCCGTCGCGGATGGAGCCGACGATCGGGGCGACGGCGCGCATGGCCTGCACCCGACCCTCGGCGTGGTCGAGGTCGAAGCGGCGGATCGTCGTGCGCACCGCGAACTCGAACATCGGCACCGCGTCGTCGACGAGGGCCCGCACCGCGGCGTCACCTTTGGCCAGGCGCAGGTCGCAAGGGTCCATGCCGTCAGGCGCGACCGCGACGAACGACTGCGCGGCCCAGCGCTGGTCCTCGGCGAAGGCCTTCATCGCCGCCTGTTGCCCGGCGGCGTCACCGTCGAAGGTGAAGACGACTCGGGCCGGCGCGACATCGGGCTCGTCGCGCATGATGCGGCGCAGCACCTTGATGTGGTCGACGCCGAATGCGGTGCCGCAGGTGGCGACCGCGGTCTCGACACCGGCGAGGTGGGCGGCCATGACGTCGGTGTAGCCCTCGACGACCACGGCCCGGCGCTGCTGCGCGATGGCCTTCTTCGCGGTGTCGAGGCCGTACAGCACGGCCGACTTCTTGTAGATCGCGGTCTCGCTGGTGTTGAGGTACTTCGCCGCGATGCGGTCGTCGTCGAGGATGCGGCGGGCGCCGAAGCCGACGGTGTCGCCGGTGGTGTCCCGGATCGGCCAGACCAGCCGGCCCCGGAACCGGTCGTAGAGACCGCGGCTGCCGCGGCCGGACAGCCCGCCGGCCACCATCTCGTCCTCGGTGAAACCCTTCTCGCGCAGGTGCCGGGTGAGGGCCTCACCGCCGCGTGGCGCCCAGCCGACACCGAACCGGGCGGCGGCCTCGCCGTCGAAGCCGCGCTCGCGGAGGAAGTCGCGTCCGGGCCGACCCTCCGGGCTCCCGGTGTCGAGCAGCACGGTGGCGTACAGCTCCTGGGCCACCCGGTGCGCCTCGACCAGGCGCGACCGCTTCCCGAGGCCCACACCGCCGTCCCGAGGCGCGCCGCCCTCCTCGTAGCGCAGCTCCATCCCCAGCTTCTGGGCGAGCCGCTCCACCGCCTCGGTGAAGGTGAGGTGCTCGACCTTCTGCACGAAGCTGATGACGTCGCCGCCCTCGCCGCAGCCGAAGCAGTGGTAGCTGCCGACCGCCGGACGCACCGTGAAGCT
>JBOFLR010000180.1:0-4864 GCA_051657965.1 Dermatophilaceae bacterium | reverse complement strand
GCCGCCACCTCGTGGGTGACCATGACCACGGTCTGCCCCAGTTCGCGCACCGACCGCCGGAGGAACCCGAGCACCTCGGCCGAGGTAGCGCTGTCGAGGTTGCCGGTCGGCTCGTCGGCGAAGACCACGTCGGGGGCCGACACGACCGCCCGGGCGATGGCCACCCGCTGCTGCTGCCCACCGGATAGCTCGTGCGGCCGGTGCGTCAGCCGCTCGCCGAGCCCGAGCACGCCGACCACGTGGGCGAGGCGGCCGGCATCCACCCGCCGCCCGGCCAGCTCGAGCGGCAGCACGATGTTCTGCAGGGCGTCGAGCATCGGCAGCAGGTTGAACGCCTGGAACACGAACCCCACGTGCTCGCGGCGGAACACCGTGAGCCGGGTGTCGTCGAGGGCGCCGACGTCGACACCGCCGACGGTGACCGTCCCCGAGGTCGGGCTGTCCAGCCCGGCGAGGCAGTGCATCAAGGTGGACTTGCCCGACCCCGACGGCCCCATGACGGCGGTCAGCCGCCCGGCGACGAGGTCGAGGTCGACGTCCCGCAGCGCGTGTACGGCGGTGTCGCCCGTGCCATAGGTGCGGGTCAGGCCGCGTGCCGAGGCCGCCGTGGCGAGGGTCGGGGGAGAGGTCGTGGAGGTCATGCCTCGAACCTAGGAAGCCGGGCCCGCCCGGACGTCAGGCCACCGTCCGGTCCTCGGGTCAGCCCACGGGATGACGGCCCGACGCCGCCCACCGGCCGGATGGCGCCTGCCCATCGGCCGGATGGCGCTCGCCCGCTGGTCGGATGCCCGCCGGCCGGATGGCGCCTGCTCGCTGGTCGGATGCCGCCCCGCGCCTCGGATGGTGCCGCCCGCCTGTGGCGTCAGGCGCGCGCCACGCCGGTCTCGTGGGCGAGCACGACGAGCTGCACCCGGTCGCGCGCCCCGGTCTTCGCGATGAGCCGGCTGACGTGGGTCTTCACCGTCGCCTCCGCGACGACGAGCGCGGCCATGATCTCGGCGTTCGACAGGCCCGCCCCGACCAACCCGAGGACCTCCCGCTCGCGTGGTGTGAGCCGGGTCAGGCGCGGGTCGCCGGCCGGGTCGGGCGCGGGCTCGGGGAGCGCGGCGAACCGCTCGAGCAGCCGTCGGGTGGTGCTCGGCGCCACCACCGAGTCGCCGGCGTGCACCGTGCGGATCGCGGTGAGCAGCGACTCGGGCGGTGTGTCCTTGAGCAGGAATGCCGCCGCACCGGCCCGGATCGCGGCGAGCGCGTACTCGTCGAGGTCGAAGGTGGTGAGCACGACGACCCGGGCGGCGGGCGTCATCCGCACCAGCCGGCGGGTGGTCTCCACGCCGTCGAGCCGCGGCATCCGCACGTCCATGAGTACGACGTCGGCGGGGGTGTGCCGCAGCAGGTCGAGGGCGGCCTGCCCGTCGGCCGCCTCACCGACGACCTGGAGGTCGGGCTGGGAGTCGACGAGCATCCGGAAGCCGGCGCGCACCAGCTCCTGGTCGTCGACGAGCACCACGCGGATCACGGCACGGCTCCCGGCGGGCGCGGCAGCACCGCCCGGACCCGCCAGCCACCACCGAGGCGCGGTCCGGCCTCGAGCGTGCCGTCGTGGACCACGACCCGCTCGCGCATGCCCAGCAGGCCGAGGCGACCGTCACCTGCGTCACCACCGGCGCTCGCCGCGGCGCCGCGGCCGTCGTCCTCGACGACCACCTCCACCGCGTCGGCACCGACGTGCACCCGCAGCTGCGCAGCGGCCCCGGCGCCGGCGTGCCGCCGGATGTTACTCAGCGACTCCTGCACCACGCGGTACACGGTGACCGCCAGGCCCTCCGGCAGGTCGGCGTCGATGCCGGCCAGGTCGGCACTCACCCCCGGGCCGGCATCCGCCACGAGGGCGGGCAGGTCGGCGAGACGGGGGACGGGCGCGGTGCCGGTGTCCTCGGCGCGGAGCAGGCCGAGCAGCCGTCGCATCTCGTCGAGCGACCGCCTGGCGGTGTCCGACACCGCCTCCAGGGTGCGGACGGCCACGGCCGGGTCGGATGCCGCGGCGTAGCGCGCGCCGTCGGCCTGCACGACCACGACCGACAGCCCGTGCGCGACGACGTCGTGCATCTCGCGGGCGATCCGGGCCCGTTCGGCGGAGGCCGCGAGCGCCACCCGTTGCTCGGCGTCGCGGCGCACCTGCTCGGCGCGTTCGACGAGCATCGCCATCTGTGCCTCGCGCGCGCGGCCCAGGCTGCCCAGGGCCCACGCCGTGACCACGATGGCCGCGGTGGTGAGCGCGTACGGGAGGACGGTGAGCAGGGTCAGCTCGCCGCCGAACCCGGTGATCCAGTCCAGCGGCCCCACGACGCTGCCCGCGATACCCGCGGCCAGCGCTCCGGCCGCGCGTCGCGCAGCGTCCCACCGGGCGACGGAGTACAGCGCCACCGGGAACGCGATCTGGCTCCACAACGGAGGTCCGACGAACGGCACCTGCGCCAGCGAGGCCAGTGCGACCATGGCGAAGACCGGCCCCGGATAGCGGCGGCGCCACCAGAGCGGGGCGATCTGGAGCACGCCCAGCACGAACCCTGCCGGCTCGCCGGCCGCGAGGTACAGCGGCAGCGGCAGCGCCAGTGCCACCACCAGACCGCGGTCGAACAGCCGCCGCCCGCGCTCGCCGAGCTGCCACGGGGTCATGAGCACCGGCGCCGGCACCGGTGCCGAGCCGGACAGGCGGCTGGGAGCCTCGGAACGGACCGGCATCCGGGCCACGCTAGTGCGCGCCGGGTGTGTCGTCGTCAGCCCTCGGGATGACGACCGAGCGCTCGAACCCAGGCGTCGGCATCCGCCGGCCGGGTGAAACGCAGCACGGGCGGGCCGTCGGGGTCGGCCGCCCAGGCGCCGATCTGCTCGTGCTTGCGCCGGAACGACCGGAAGTGCCAGACGACGATCGAGTTCCGCGACAGAGCGGTTCGCCACGACTCGACGTTGCCTCCGCAGATCGGCTCCCGCGTCACCAGCCGTCGCAGGGTGCGCCGCAGCAGTCGCCCGAGGCTGACGTGCCGCGGGTAGTCGAGCGCCACGAGCAGGTCGAGACGGGGGAGCACCACGGCCCGGGTCGTGGCCCAGAGCGAGTCGAGCACCCAGGCGTCCTGCTCGACGACCGGGCGGATGGCGCTCGCCTGCTCGTCCTTCGGGCGTTCGACCCAGCCGGGCCGCCACATCAGGGCGTCGACGTCGACGTACGGGAGCCCACCGGCATCCGCGATCCGGCGCGCGAGCGCGGACTTGCCCGACCCGGTGACGCCGTGCAGCGCGATCCGCCGGTGCCGAGCGAGATCGTGGGGCGGGGCGACGCGCACTCAGACCACCCTACGAGCAGCCGACCGTGCCGGGCCGTGGGCGCGAGGTGGCACGATGACCGCCATGCCGGATGACGCCCGCGTCGCCTCCCGCGTGCCGGCTCTCGTGCTGGTCTCCGGCCCAGAGTCGCTGCTCGCCGACCGCGCCGTCGCGCACACGCTCGACGAGCTCCGGGTCGACCACCCCGAGCTCGAGGCGGTGCACCTGTACGCCGCCGGCTACCAGCCCGGCGCCCTGGTGATGCAGGCCAGCCCGAGCCTGTTCGGCGGTGCGAAGTGCCTCGTCGTCCACGACGTCCACGAGGCGGGCGAGGACCTGCAGGCCGACCTGCTCGCCCACCTTCGTCCCGACCCGGACCCCGACGTCACGCTGGTCGTCGTCCACGGCGGGGGCGCGCGCGGGAAGAAGGTGCTCGACGCCATCCGTGGCGCCGGCGCCCGGGTGCTCGACGCGCCGGCGGTGAAGAGCGACCGCGACAAGGCCGAGTTCGCCGCCCACGAGTTCCGCCGGGCCCGGCGCAAGGCCACCGGCGAGGCGGTGCAGGCCCTGGTCGAGGCGGTCGGCAAGGACCTGCGCGAACTGGCCGCCGCGTGCCAGCAGCTCGTCGACGACACGACGGGCGTCATCGACGACAAGGTCGTGCTCACCTACCACGGCGGCAAGGTCGAGGCCACCGGCTTCCGGGTCGCCGATGCGGCCATGGCCGGGGACACCGCGGAGGCGCTGCGCCTGCTCCGGCACGCGGTCGCCGTGGGGGTCGACCCGGTGCCCATCGTCGCCGTGCTCGCCCAGCAGGTGCGCCAGCTGGTCCGGGTCGGGCATGCCGGCCGGGGTCGCTCCGCCGACCTCGCCCGCGAGCTGGGCATGGCGCCGTGGCAGGTCGACAAGGCGCGTCGACAGCTCGGCGGGTGGTCGGCCGAGGCGCTCGCCGGGTGTGTCGGTGCGCTCGCCGCGGCCGACGAGGAGGTCAAGGGCGGTGGGCGCGACCCGGTCTACGCGGTCGAGCGAGCCGTCCTGGTGATCACCGGGTCGCACGCCCGCAATCCCGTCGGCCCGTAGGTTCTGCGGGCGAACCGGGTCGTCACGTGCCGCGGGCGGACCGGGCCGGGGTGCCCCGCGGGCGAACCGGTGCCGGCGTCTGCGGCGACGCGGTGCGCACCCAGCGCCGTTTGCACGAGCGCGTGACGCCTGAGGCGATGTGCCGTGTGGCGCCTGAGGCGATTTCTCCCGGATGGCGCGCCGCTGGTACCTTTGTCGACTGCGTGCGTGGTTGTGCGCGTGCGAACCCAAGCTCTGCAGCACACGTCGCGGACGGACGCGGAACGCCCGGTCCCGACGACCCCCGTGCCGCCCCCTCACGGCAGCTCACCTCGACCGAAAGACACCTCACCCGTGGCGAACATCAAGTCCCAGCTGAAGCGGATCAAGACCAACCACACGGCCACCGAGCGCAACAAGGCGATCAAGAGCGAGTTCAAGACCGCCATCCGCCGGTTCCGCGAGGCCGCCGACGCCGGCC
>JBOFLR010000179.1:0-4519 GCA_051657965.1 Dermatophilaceae bacterium | reverse complement strand
CTCGCGCACCGCCGCCGCCGCACGGGGCAGGTCGACCGGGCCGGTCATCCCCGCGTCACCGGGGATGTCGTCCACCTCAGGGGTCGACACGCCCGCCCTCCGGCACGGGGGTGGTCTGGACCGGTGGATGCTCATCCCGCCCAGGGGGGAGGGCACCGTTCGAAGCGGCCTGGTCGATCGCGGCCTCGGTGCGCGGGTCACCAGGGGTCACCTGCGCGCCGGGCGGCGCACCGGACCCGTTGCGGCCGTTCATAGCCGCCTGCTCCGCCGGGGTGAGCACGGGCGGGATGTCGGAGAGCGTGCGGTGCTCGCTCGACAGCCACAACGGGCGGTGTGGTCGCTTGACGACGTCGGAGAACAACGCGGCAAGCTCGGCGGCATTGAGCGTCTCCTTCTCGAGCAGCTCGAGGACGAGCCGGTCGAGCACGTGCCGGTTGTCGTTGACGGCGTGCCATGCCTCGTCGTGCGCGGCGTCGACGAGCGAACGCACCTCTTCGTCGACGATCCCGGCGACCGCCTCGGAGTAGTCGCGCTCGTGGCCCATGTCGCGGCCGAGGAACGGCTGCCCCTGGTTACGCCCGAGCTTGATCGCGCCGACCCGGGCACTCATGCCGAACTCGGTGACCATCTTGCGGGCCATCGCGGTGGCCTTCTCGATGTCGTTCGCGGCACCGGTGGTGGGGTCGTGGAAGATGATCTCCTCCGCGACCCGCCCACCGAGGGCGTAGGCGAGCTGGTCGAGGATCTCGTTGCGTGTCGTCGAGTACTTGTCGTCGACCGGCATCACCATCGTGTAGCCGAGGGCTCGCCCGCGCGGCAGGATCGTCACCTTGGTGACCGGGTCGAGGTGGTTCATCGCCGAGGCGACCAGCGCGTGACCGCCCTCGTGGTACGCGGTGATCTTGCGCTCCTTGGCCGACATGATGCGGGTGCGCTTCTGCGGGCCGGCGATGACCCGGTCGATCGCCTCGTCGAGCACCTCGTCGTCGATGAGCTTCTTGTCGATGCGCGCGGTGAGCAACGCGGCCTCGTTGAGCACGTTCGCGAGGTCGGCGCCGGTCATCCCGGGGGTGCGCCGCGCGACGGCGAGCAGGTCGACCCCGGTCGCCATCGGCTTGCCCTGGGCGTGGACCTCGAGGATGCGGTGCCGCCCGATCATGTCGGGGTTCTCCACCGAGATCTGCCGGTCGAAGCGGCCCGGACGCAGCAGGGCCGGGTCGAGGATGTCGGGACGGTTGGTGGCGGCGATGAGGATGACGTTGGTCTTGACGTCGAAGCCGTCCATCTCGACGAGCAGCTGGTTGAGGGTCTGCTCGCGCTCGTCGTGACCGCCGCCCATGCCGGCACCACGATGCCGGCCGACGGCGTCGATCTCGTCGACGAAGACGATGGCCGGCGCGTTGGCCTTGGCCTGCTCGAACAGGTCACGCACGCGGGAGGCACCGACGCCGACGAACATCTCAACGAAGTCCGAGCCCGAGATCGAGTAGAACGGCACGCCGGCCTCGCCGGCGACCGCTCGGGCGAGCAACGTCTTGCCGGTACCGGGCTGGCCGTAGAGGAGCACCCCCTTGGGGATCTTCGCCCCGACGGCGAGGAACTTCGCGGGCTCCCGGAGGAAGTCGACGATCTCGTGCAGCTCCTCGACCGCCTCGTCGGCCCCGGCGACATCGGCGAACGTGACCTTCGGCATGTCCTTGGTGGCGAGCTTCGCGCGGGACTTGCCGAACTGCATCACCCGCGACCCGCCGCCCTGCGCCTGGGTCATGAGGAACCAGAACAGGCCGACCAGCAGCAGCACGGGCACGAAGCTGACGAAGATCGTGAACCAGGCGCTGTCGCCCTCGACCCGGTCGTTGTACTCGCCCGGCACGTTGGTGTCGACCAGCTCGACCAACCCCTCGGCCCGGGCATCGACGAACTCGGCCCGCACCTTGGTGACTCCCGAGATACCCGCGTCCTCGTCGGAGAACGACTCCCCTTGCCTGAGGTCGAGACTCAGCACGTTGTCGGTGGTGAGCTCGGCCTTCTCGACCTTCTTCTCGGACAGCAGCCGTTCGGCCTGTGCCGTGGTGATCGTCGTGTACCCGCCGCTGTTGTCGAGCGAGAAGAAGGTCAGCATCACGACGACGACGACCAGCACCCAGAAGACGGGTGCTTTGAGAATGCGCTTGGCGTTCATGTGCGTACGGAGCCGGATGCTCCGGTCCTCCTGATCGACGTGGGGCAGCCGAACGGCGGCGACGCCGGTCGGGACGGGTACACGCTAGCAACGAGCCCGTACGGGCACGTGTTCCGCACGTCTCAGCTGTAGACGTGCGGGGCCAGGGTGCCGACGACGCGCAGGCCGCGGTAGCCCTCGGCGTAGTCGAGGCCGTAGCCGACGACGAACTCGTTGGGGATGTCGAAGCCCACCCATCTGACGTCGACGTCGACCTTGGCGGCGTCTGGCTTGCGCAGCAGCGTGCAGATCTCGACCGAC
The DNA here is from genome assembly GCA_051657965.1 of Dermatophilaceae bacterium. Lineage (GTDB taxonomy): Bacteria > Actinomycetota > Actinomycetes > Actinomycetales > Dermatophilaceae > JBOFLG01. The sequence continues at coordinate 2,037 of JBOFLR010000179.1, read as the reverse complement.
GCCGGGCTGCGCGACTCGAGGTTGGCCTTGATCCACGACAACGTGAGCCCGGAGTCGACGATGTCCTCGACGATGACGATGTGCCGGCCCGTGATGTCGGTGTCGAGGTCCTTGAGGATGCGCACGACGCCGCTGCTCTTCGTACCGGACCCGTACGACGAGACAGCCATCCAGTCCACGGGCACCGACACCGGCAGGGCGCGCATCAGATCGGCCATCACCATGACCGCCCCCTTGAGGACGCCGACGAGGAGCAGGTCCTGGCCCTCGTACTCCTGTGCGATCGCACCGGCCAGCTCGTCGAGCCTGGTGCGGATCTGCTCCTCGGTGAGGAGCACCCGTTCCAGGTCGGCTCCCATGTGGGCGGCATCCACCGTGGCTCCTCGCGTCGCGAAAGGGGACGGCGCCTATTCAACCCGAGCGGCCGGGCCGATGGTGACGCGGCCATCGGCCCGGGTGACGCGCAGGTCGCCGGGGGCGTGGGCCGGCCCCTGCCCGTGCCAGTGGGTGAGCAGGCGGTCGCACGCCTCGACGTGCCGGATGCCGACCTGTCCTGGGGGTGCCCCGGCGGCGGTGATCAGCCTGCGCCAGACCCGCGTGCGCACCGCGACGGGGAGCGCGGCCAGCGCACCCACCGGCCAGGGTCCCTCGCCGAGGTGGGTGACGGCATCCGCCGCCAGCACGTCGAGGAGGTCGGCGTCGGCGCGCAGGAGGTCGGCGGTGCGGGCGAGGGACGCCGCCACACCGGGCCCCAGGTCACGCTCCAGGTCGGCGAGGGCCTGGCGGGCACGCACCCGGGTGAACGCGGCGTCGCCGTTCATCGGGTCCTCCCACGGCGTGAGCCCCTCGGCCGCGCAGGAGGCCCGGGTCTGCTGGCGGGTGACGGTGAGGAGGGGGCGGCGGTAGCGGCCGCGGGCGGGCGGCATCCCGGAGAGGGAGCGGGCTCCGGCGCCGCGGGTCAGGCCGAGGAGCACCTGCTCGGCCTGGTCGTCGCGGGTGTGCCCGAGGAACACCATGGTCGCCCCGTGGCGGTCGGCCGCCTCGTCGAGGGCGGCGTAGCGAGCCGCGCGGGCGGCGGCCTCGGGTCCGTCGCGGCCCGAGGTCACGGTGGTGGTGATGACGTCGACCGGGTCGAGGCGCAGGGCGCACAGGCGGTCGGCGACCGCGGCGGCGACCGCGGCGGAACCGGGCTGGAGGCCGTGGTCGACGACGACCGCTCCCGCGCGGATGCCGGCCCGCTCGCCCTCCCACGCCAGCGCCGCGGCGAGAGCGAGGGAGTCGGCGCCGCCACTGCACGCGGCGAGGACGACGACATCCGGCCCGGCCCCGGCGAGGGCCGCCCGCACGGCGGCCCGGATCGCCGCCGTCGCCGGGTCGGGCCCACTCATCCGGCCACTCTCCCATTCGGGCGAGTCAGGCGCGCAGGCGCTGGACCGCGTCGGCGAGGACCCGGGCGAGCTCGTCGGGCGCGCTGAACATCGGCCAGTGGCCCGAGTCGATGTCGAGGAGGTCGAGCCGCTTGGCGCGGGCCAGCTCGGGCAGGTCGCCCCCGTCGATCCACTCGCGGGCCTGCTCGGGAGAGAACTCGGGGCAGACGAGCACGACGGGCACGTCGAGGCGCCGGTCGTCGGAGTAGCGCACGACGGCCCGGGAGATGCCCTCGGGCACGGGCCGCATCGACACCGCGATCCGCTCGCGGGTCGCCTCGTCGAGGTCGGCGGAGTCAGGCCCCTCGAACGAGCCCCAGCCCGGGAAGGGCATGCCGCCGTCCTCGACGTCGAAGAAGTCGGAGTAGCGCTCGCCCTCGGCGGACGGCCAGCCCCCGATGAGCACGACTCCGGCAACGCGGTCGGGCCGGGCGTCGGCCGCGAGCCAGGCCAGCGTCGCCGCTGCGGAGTGACCGACGACGACGGGCCGGTCGCCGGCCTGGTCGATGGTGGCGACGACGGCGCGCACCTGGTCCTCGAGGGTGGCGGCCGAGCCGTCGTGGCCGGGCAGGTCGGGGGCGAGGGGGCGGTGCCCGGCTGCGTCGAGAGC
>JBOFLR010000178.1:0-8490 GCA_051657965.1 Dermatophilaceae bacterium | reverse complement strand
ACGAGATCCTGCTGACCCTCGGTCTGGCCGGGGGCGCGCTGGCGATCACGGACTCGTGGAAGGTCGCGGCCGCCGTGGTCGTCGTCATGGTGGTCGTCATCGCCAGCTACCGCCAGAACGTGCGCGCCTACCCGTCCGGTGGCGGCGACTACGAGGTGGCCAGTGTCAACCTCGGGCCGAAGGCCGGGCTGACGGTCGGCAGTGCGCTGCTCGTCGACTATGTCCTCACCGTCGCGGTGTCGGTGTCGGCCGGGGTGCAGAACGCGGCGAACTCCTTCGGATTCGTGCGCGGTCACGAGGCGCTCGTCGCAGTGGGCATCATCGTCACCCTCACGGCGATGAACCTCCGTGGGGTGCGCGAGTCGGGAACGGCGTTCGCGGTGCCTACCTACACCTTCATGGTGACCATCATCGGGATGGCCCTCCTGGGCTTCTGGCGACAGACGAGCGGGACGCTGCCGCCGGCGGAGAGCGCGGACCTCGAGCTCTTGCCCGAGCCCGGGTACGAGCAGCTCGGCAGCCTGGCTCTCGCGTTCCTGTTCCTGCGCGCCTTCTCGTCGGGCTGTGCGGCCCTGACCGGCGTCGAGGCGATCAGCAACGGGGTACCGGCCTTCCGTAAACCGAAGAGCGAGAACGCCGCGAGGACGTTGCTGCTCATGGGCTGCGTCGCCATCACCATGCTCGTCTCGATGGTCGCGCTGGCCACGTGGACCGGCGTCAAGTACGCCGAGGACCCCTCGATCCAGCTCACCCGCGACGGTGTGCCGGTCGGCGAGGACTACGTCCAGGACACCGTGATGGGGCAGGTCGCCGAATCGGTGTTCTCCGGGTTCACCCCGGGTGTGGTGATGGTCTCGATCGTCACCGGTCTCATCCTCGTGCTGGCCGCGAACACCGCGTTCAACGGCTTCCCGGTGCTCGGCTCCATCCTCGCGCGGGACGGCTTCCTGCCTCGCCAGCTGCACACTCGCGGTGACCGCCTAGCGTTCTCGAACGGCATCCTCATCCTCGCCGGTGCCGCGGCGGCCCTGGTGATCATCTACGACGCCGAGGTGACCCGCCTCATCCAGTTGTACATCGTGGGTGTGTTCGTCTCCTTCACGCTCTCGCAGATCGGCATGGTGCGGCACTGGAACCGGCATCTGCGCCTGGAGCGCGACCCGGCGGCGCGGAGTCGGATGATCCGCAGCCGGGTGATCAACGGGATCGGGGCCGGGCTGTGCGGCACGGTGCTCGTCGTCGTGCTCCTGACCAAGTTCCTCCAGGGAGCGGGCTTCGCGATCGCGGCGATGGTCGTGCTGTTCGTGCTGATGACCGGCATCCGGCGGCACTACACGAAGGTGGGTCGTGAGCTCGCCGTCGAGGAGGGCGACACCCGCCAGCAGCTGCTGCCGTCGCGGGTGCACGCCATCGTGCTCGTGTCGAAGATCCACAAGCCGACGCTGCGTGCTCTCGCCTACGCCAGAGCCACCCGGCCCTCGATCCTCGAGGCCCTCACCGTCGATGTCGACCCCGAGGAGACCCGCGCACTGCAGGCCGAGTGGGACCGGCGCGACATCCCGGTGCCGCTCAAGGCACTCGACAGCCCATACCGCGAGATCACCCGGCCGATCGTGGAGTACGTCAAGTCGATCCGCTCCGGCAACCCGCGCGACCTGGTCGTGGTCTACATCCCCGAGTACGTGCTCGGCCACTGGTGGGAGCAGGTGCTGCACAACCAGAGCGCGCTGCGGCTCAAGGGCCGGCTGCTGTTCACCCCCGGCGTCATGGTGTCGTCCGTGCCGTGGCAGCTGGCGTCGTCGGCCGGTGTCGAGGACCGGCTCGACGAGGGCCCGGTCGTCGGGGACGTCCGGCGCGGCGAGGGCGGATGACGCCCGGCCACGTCGCGCCGGGGCTCGCCGAGGGAGACGAGGTCGAGGTCGAGGTCACCGCCTTCGCCCACGGGGGGCACGCGGTCGCCCGGTACGAGGGCCAGGTGCTGTTCGTCCGGCACGCGCTGCCGGGGGAGCGGGTGCTGGTCCGGGTGACCGAGATCGGCGCTGGTGCGCGCTTCGTGCGGGCGGATGCCGTCGCCGTCGCCTCGGCGTCACCGGACCGGGTCGAACCGCCGTGTCCGTGGGCCGGTCCGGGTCGCTGCGGGGGGTGCGACCTCCAGCACGTGTCCTTGGCCCGACAGCGCCAGCTCAAGGCCGGCGTCGTCCGGGAGCAGCTCTCCCGCCTGGCCGGCCTCGACGTCGACGTGGTCGTCGAGCCGGTACCGGGGGACCACGAGGGGTTGGGCTGGCGCACCCGCGTCGAGTACGCGGTCGACTCCGAGGGCCGGGCCGGGCTGCGCCGACACCGCTCGCACCGGGTCGTGCCCGTCGACCGGTGCCGCATCGCCGCGGCCGGCGTCGACGCCCTCGGCGTCACGACCCGGACCTGGCCGGGGGCCGTCGCCGTCGATGCCGTGGCGCCCTCGGTGGGCGCCCCCCTGGCGGTCCCGGTGGCACGCGGAGGCAAGGGCGCGTCATCCGCCGACGCACGCGTTGTCGAGGAGGTCCGCGCGTCGTGGACCCGGCACGACGGCTCGCACCGCGAGTGGACCCGTAGGTTCGTCCTGCCACCACGCGGCTTCTGGCAGGTGCATCCCGGCGCGGCGGCGACCTTCGTGTCGGCGGTGATGTCGGGGGTCGGCGTGCGCCCCGGGGAACGGGTGCTCGACCTGTACTGCGGCGCAGGGTTGTTCGCGGCAGCAGCGTCGGACGAGGTTGAGGCGGCCGGTCAGGTGGTGGCGGTCGAGTCCGACCCGGGCGCGGCCGCCGTGGCCCAGGAGTTGCTCGAGCCGCTCGGCAACGCCGTCGTCGTGCGGGGCCGGGTCGACGACGCGTTGGGCGTGCCCCGTCGCACGAGCGACCGGCACGACCGGCGCGCACCGGGGCGGCGGGGGAGTGGCCGCCCGGCCACCCGCTCACCGCTCGTGCCCGACCGGGCCGACGTCGTCGTCCTCGACCCACCGCGCACCGGCGCCGGGCCCGAGGTGGTGCGTGCCGTCATCCGGATGCAGCCCCGCTCGGTCGCGTACGTCGCCTGCGACCCGGCGGCACTCGCCCGCGACATCGCGGCCTTCGGCGCCGGCGGGTACCGGCTCGCCGGGCTGCGCGCGTTCGACGCCTTCCCGATGACCCACCACGTCGAGTGCGTCGCTCTGCTGACGAACCGGCTCTGAATTCCGGTGATGCTATCCGGATCGTGGGGTCGACTCCCGCGGACGGCGCTGGCTGGACATGCTTCTCATCAAGCCATCGTGGTGGGCCAGGGTCGACGTCGGCCCCCGAACCTGGCGGACAGATCCCGGGCAAGATACCGCGCGAACGGGTCAGGCGATTCATGAGTCGCGTCCGGTCCGAGGGACCGCCGCCAACCCTGCCAGCCAGCCCCAGGCCAGCCACCACGAACACTGACAGGCGGTTCGGGGTGGCGACGATGGCTGACGACCACGACGACATCCGACGCCAGGTGTGCGGGCCGTACCTCCGAAGTGATCAGACACCGAGGCGCGTCAGGAGTTCGCGCGGCGTGAGCACCTTGACGCCGAGATCCTTCGCCGTGTGGAGGTCCTCGTCACCGCTGGCGATGGCCTCCGCGCGAGCCGAGAGTGCGAGAGCAACGAGGTAGTCGTCGTTTGTATCCCGCGTGACCGAGGGTGGTTCGACGATGTCGGCGTGCCACTCGCCGAGCCGGCGCATCTGCTCCGCGAACACGGCTCCGGCTCCCGGCTTGACGTACTTGGACAACTTCGGTCGACCGAGCACGTCGATGACCTCCTCTACCAAGTGCTGGGTCACGACCGGCGTGAGTGTGCCGTCGTCGATCAGCCCGATGATCGGGCCGAGCGCCCCGTTGGATGTGATCGTCGCCGAGATGAACACGTTCGGGTCGACGACGACCCGGTGCGGTGGAGCACCGCTCACGCGGTCGTGCGCTCGGCGCGGGTGGCCGCAACCTCGGCCTTGGCGAGAGCCATGGCGTCGTCCTCAGAGATCTCCTCGCCGGTCCGGTAGGACCCCAGCGTCTCAGCCAAGCGACCGCCGCCGAGACCACGCCGAATAGCAGCAGCCAGCACCTCACTGCGGGGCCTGCCCGACTCAGCCGCCTGGGCGTCGAGCAACTCGATCAGATCATCGTCGACGTTGACCGGAAGAATTGTCATCGGATCGTCCTAGGCTTGTCCGATCAGGCTGATGTCCAGACTACCCGCGCGGCGTCGACTGGGACGGGCCTGCGGTCGTTTGCCTCCGTCGGTGCCGGCTGACACGAGGGCTCGGATCGGGTTCGCTTGCGGTTCGCAACGGTCCGCGAGCCCACTCCGACGCCCGCAGGCCCCGAACGGCATCGCCGCAGGTCAGCGGGCACGTTGGGCGTACCAGCCCAGTCGACGGCAGAGGATCGCGCTCACGCTCAGCGCCTGGGGTCCTCTTTCGATGATGCACTACTGGACTGCGGGGCCATCCTCGTCCCCAGCACGGCGTGACGACCGGGGCCGGGTTCCGTGCCGGGCCGGGCCCATGATGTCGCCGACCATCAGGAGCCACCAGCCTGCCCCGGGCTCCACAACGGCGGAGGCGGCCCTAGGCTCGTCATGATCGCCGGGATGTGGCACGATATCTTGACGTCAAGAGAAAGCGGAGAGGAGCCTCACGGTGGCCAGCACGAACAGCTTCGACGCCCACGGCACGCTCGAGGTGGGCGAGACGTCGTACGAGGTGTACCGGGTCGCGGCGGTCGAGGGGAGCGAGAGCCTCCCGTACAGCCTCAGGGTGCTGCTCGAGAACCTCCTGCGCACCGAGGACGGTGCGAACATCACCGCCGACCACATCCGCGCGCTCGGAGGCTGGGACGCGAACGCGCAGCCCGACACCGAGATCCAGTTCACTCCGGCGCGGGTCATCATGCAGGACTTCACCGGCGTGCCGTGCATCGTCGACCTCGCGACGATGCGCGAGGCCGTCGCCGAGCTCGGCGGCGACCCCTCCCGCGTCAACCCGCTGGCTCCGGCCGAGCTGGTCATCGACCACTCCGTGATCATCGACGTCTTCGGCCGCGCCGACGCGTTCGAGCGCAACGTCGAGATCGAGTACCAGCGCAATAAGGAGCGCTACACGTTCCTGCGCTGGGGCCAGACCGCCTTCGACGACTTCAAGGTCGTCCCACCGGGCACCGGCATCGTGCACCAGGTGAACATCGAGCACCTCGCCCGCACCGTCATGGTCCGCGACGGCGTCGCGTACCCCGACACCTGCGTCGGCACCGACAGCCACACGACCATGGTCAACGGGCTGGGTGTGCTCGGCTGGGGCGTCGGGGGGATCGAGGCCGAGGCGGCGATGCTCGGCCAGCCGGTGTCGATGCTCATCCCGCGTGTCGTGGGGTTCAAGCTGTCCGGCGCCATCCCGGACGGCGCCACCGCCACCGATGTCGTGCTCACCATCACCGAGATGCTGCGCAAGCACGGTGTCGTGGGCAAGTTCGTCGAGTTCTACGGCGACGGCGTCGCCGCGGTCCCGCTCGCCAACCGGGCCACCATCGGCAACATGAGCCCCGAGTTCGGCTCCACCTGCGCCATCTTCCCGATCGACGACGTCACCCTCGACTACCTCCGCCTCACCGGCCGCTCCGACGAGAGCGTCGCACTCGTCGAGGCGTACGCCAGGGAGCAGGGGCTGTGGCTGCAGGCTGGCCCGGGCCAGCCCGAGGCGCGCTACTCGGAGTACCTCGAGCTCGACCTCTCCACCGTGGTGCCGTCGATCGCCGGGCCGAAGCGCCCGCAGGACCGGATCGTCCTCGCCGACGCCAAGCGCGAGTTCCGCGAGGTGCTCCCCACCTACGTCAAGCACCGCGAGGGCGACGACGGCCTGGCCCAGTCCTTCCCGGCGAGCGACCCGAGCCCGCAGGGCAGCCCGGACGGCGTGAACGGCGGCGACGCCCCCGCGCACGAGCCCGGTGCCGACCGGCTGTCGCGACCGGTCACGGTCACCACCACCGACGGTGCGTCCTTCCAGATCGACCACGGCATCGTCGCGATCGCGTCGATCACCTCGTGCACGAACACGTCGAACCCGTCGGTGATGATGGCCGCGGCGATGCTGGCGAAGAACGCCGTGGAGCGGGGACTCACCGTGCCCCCGTGGGTGAAGACGTCGATGGCGCCCGGGTCCAAGGTGGTCACCGGGTACTACGAGAAGGCCGGCATGTGGCCCTACCTCGAGAAGCTCGGCTTCCATCTCGTCGGCTACGGCTGCACCACGTGCATCGGCAACTCCGGCCCGCTGAACGACGAGATCTCGGCCGCGGTGAACGAGCACGACCTCGCTGTCGTGTCGGTGCTCTCCGGCAACCGCAACTTCGAGGGCCGCATCAACCCGGACGTGAAGATGAACTACCTCGCGTCGCCGCCGCTCGTCATCGCCTACGCCCTGGCCGGCACGATGGACGTCGACTTCGACACCGAGCCGCTCGGGCAGGACGAGTCCGGCACCGACGTCTTCCTCCGCGACATCTGGCCGGCTCCCGCCGACGTCGAGCGCACCATCGCCGGCAGCATCAGCAAGGCGATGTTCACCGAGGACTACGCCGACGTGTTCGCCGGCGACGAGCGCTGGCGCTCGCTGCCCACCCCCGAGGGCGACACCTTCGACTGGGACGCCGAGTCCACCTACGTGCGCCGGCCCCCGTACTTCGAGGGGATGACGCCCGAGCCGGCTCCGGTGTCCGACATCGCCGGGGCGCGGGTGCTCGCCCTGCTCGGCGACTCGGTGACCACCGACCACATCAGCCCGGCCGGCTCGATCAAGGCCGACAGCCCGGCCGGCCGGTACCTCGCCGAGCACGGCGTCGAGCGCAAGGACTTCAACTCCTACGGCTCCCGGCGCGGCAACCACGAGGTCATGATCCGCGGCACCTTCGCGAACATCCGGCTGCGGAACCTGCTGCTCGACGGCGTCGAGGGCGGTTTCACCCGCGACTTCTCCCGCGACGGGGAGCAGAGCACGATCTACGACGCCGCTCAGAGCTACGCCGCGGCCGGCACGCCGCTCGTCATCCTCGCCGGCAAGGAGTACGGCTCGGGGTCCTCGCGGGACTGGGCGGCCAAGGGCACCGCATTGCTCGGCGTCCGGGCCGTCATCGCCGAGTCCTACGAGCGTATCCACCGGTCCAACCTCATCGGGATGGGCGTGCTGCCGTTGCAGTTCCCCGAGGGCGACACCGCAGCGTCGCTGGGCCTGGACGGCACCGAGACGTTCTCCGTCACGGGTGTCACCGAGCTCAACGCCGGGCGCACGCCGTCGACCGTGACGGTGGTCGCCGAGAAAGACTCCGGGACAATCGAGTTCGACGCGGTCGTGCGCATTGACACCCCCGGCGAGGCCGACTACTACCGCAACGGCGGCATCCTCCACTACGTGCTGCGCTCGCTCGTCTCCTGAGCGCCGGGTCGCCACGCGCCGCGCAGTGCGAGGCGCGTGGCGACGTGCACGAGGGGTGCGTTCCACCGCACGCAGACGTCGTTGGTCACCTCTGATGTCGGCTCGTCGAGGTAGCAGCACTGCGGCGGCAGGCCGAGCAGCCGCTCGTCGTAGGGGAAATCGGGGTGCGGTTGCGAGTTCGGTCCGCCCGCGAGGCTGCCGGGCGGGGGAGGCGGGAGGCGGAGGTCGAGGTCGTGGCCGAACGTGCGGGTGCGCTGGTGACAGCTGCTGTCGGTGCCGTACCCGGTGACGTAGCACTGCCCGAGCGCGTTGCGACCGAGCACGTGCCCGACCCCGCCGAGCACGGCTTCCCAGACACCCGGCACCTCGCTGCCTCCCAGACGGTCGGCGACGAGCAGCACCACGACGTTGTTCAGCACCCGGCCGTTCGACCCCCACTGCCACCCGTCGGCGGGCGCGTACGGCTGGCCCCACGGCTGGGCCGCCGCCAGCGCCACGAGCCGCTGTGCGGCATCCGTCACCGACGCGGCGACCTCGGCGTGTCCGGGCAGGTCGACGCCGTGCACGGCGAGGTCGAGCCGCGCCGGGCCGGCGACCCGGTCGAAGTCGAACCCGTCGAGGGGGAACGCGTCCGCGTGGTGCCACGGCGACCCGAGCACGACGTCGCGGTACGCGTCCTCACCCGTGGCGAGCCACAGCTCGGCGGCGGCCCAGTAGAGGTCGTCGCTCGCGTCGTCGTCACCGTAGGGCCCGCCGCCGTGGTGTGCGTGGTCGTCGGGTGGTACCAGGTGCGTATGACGGCGCGCGGCGTCGAACGCGACCCTCGCCGCGCGGAGGGCGCGGGCCGCGGTCGGCGGGTGGTCCTCGCGTAGGAGGCGGGCAGCCGCGGCACCGGTCGCCGCGAGGTGCAGGGTGGCCGGGGTCGACGGCCGGTGCAGCACGCGCTCCGTCGGGTCCTCGTGCGGCAGGCCCGGTAGAGGCGACCAGCTCGAGCCGTGCACCCGGTGGAACACGGTGCCCGCCA